>DASTVC010000547.1:0-10457 GCA_035759295.1 Longimicrobium sp.
GGGGCTCCACGGCTGGCCCCGCAAGGGGGGAGAGGAGGTCCTTCGGTCGCGCGCAGGCGGTTGCGTGGGTTCACGCGACGGCGTGGCGCTCCCTCAGGAAGTCAACGCTGTAGGGGAGGGTGTCGCAACTCCGTATCACTGCGCCGGAAGCTCCCAGATCTCCACGCGGCCCTGCAGCACCAGCGGGATGGCGACGCGGTTGCGGCGGGTGTCGACGCCCAGGTCCGCCGGCTGCCACAGGCCGCGGATGATGCGCTCGTCGCGGGCGCCGTCGATCACGTGCAGGCTGCTGTCCGTCCAGCAGGTCACCAGCAGCCGCCCGTCCGCCAGCCGCTCCACCCCGTCGAACTTCCCCAGCCCGCGCGCCAGCACCCGGCGCGCTTCCTGTCCGCGCGGCACGTTCTGCCCCGGCTGAATCGCGTAGACCTCGCTGCGGAAGGGGTCGAACGAGACGATGATCCAGCGGCGGCCGTCCGGATCCCAGGTAATGCCGTTCGGCCGCCCCAGGTCCTTCCCCTCCGCCAGCAGCGACACCCGCCTGCCGGGGCCGACGATGAAGACCTTGTCGCCGCCGCGGTACATCACCCCCTTGTTCGTCATGGCGATGCCGGTGTCGGTCACGTACAGCGACCCGTCCGGCCCCACGGCCACGTCGTTCAGCAGCACCGCGCCGTGCGGGCGCAGGTCGATGCTGGCCAGCGGCGCGCCCGTGCGCCTGTCGAAGCCGCGCAGCACCTCGATGTCCGCCACCCACAGCGTATCGCCGTGCAGCGCCATCCCCTTGGGTGCATCCAGCACCACGCCGTTTTTCCCGCCTTCGATCAGCACTTCCGGCCGCCGCAGGTCGCCCGCGGAGATGCGGACGATGTAGCCGTTGCCGTCCTTGAGCGAGCCCGGCCCGGCCATGTTGCTGATGAAGTAGACGTCCTGCGACGAATCGTACCGCACCGATTCCGGGAATCCGAAGCCCTGGATCACGTGCAGCTTGCGCGCGGCGGCGGGTGCATCGCGCGCCTCCGCCGTTCCGCACGCCGCCAGCACGCAGGCGGCCATCGCGATCCGCAGCGGACGAAGAGCAGAAAGCGTCATGGGACTGAACCGGGGTAATGGCCTCGACTCCGCGGATGACGCCGCCGCCGGACGCGAGACATGTGCCCGGTTCTGGACAGCGGCGTCGCGCGGACGGGGAGGAAGATCGCCATCTGCCCCGCGAATGAACCTCTTCCCTCGCCCGCTCGGTTTGCGGGAGAGGGGCGGAGGTGAGGGCCAGCCCGCTTCTTGCGCACCCGCGCCGGCGTGAAAGAGCCGCGGCGGCTTGCCGGCGCACCGCTTCCGGGGGGAGGATGACGATCGCGACACCGAAGGCAATCACCCGCACTCCGGCTGAGCGCCTGGCGGACCGCAAGTTCTTCGTGGGGCTGGCGCGCGCGTTCGGGGGCGCCGTGCTCTTTTCGCTCCCCCTGCTGATGACCATGGAGATGTGGTGGCTGGGCTTTTACCTGGACCGGGTAAAGCTGCTGCTCTTCATGGTGCTGATGATTCCCGTCGTCGTGGCACTGGACTACTTTTCCGGTTTCGAAGAGACGGCCAGCTGGCGCGAGGACCTGATGGACGGGATGATCGCGTACGGCGTGGGGCTGGTGGCCTCGGTCGTCATCCTGCTGCTGTTCGGCATCGTCGACTTCGAGCAGCCGTTGCGCGAGGTGGTGGGCAAGGTGGCCATCCAGTCCGTCCCCGCCAGCTTTGGCGCCGTGCTCGCCAACAGCCAGCTGGCGGGCAACGGCGACGGCGATGGCGCGGAAACGCGGCGCAAGGAAGAGGCGGGGTACGGGGGCAAGCTGTTCATCATGACCGCCGGCGCCGTGTTCCTGGCCTTCAACGTGGCGCCTACCGAGGAGATGATCCTGATCTCCTTCGTGATGTCATCGTGGCACGCGCTGGCGCTGATGGCTGCGTCGCTGCTGATGATGCACGGCTTTGTGTACGCCTCGGAGTTCCGCGGCTCGCCGCGGGTGGCGCACGGCACGCCCATGTGGAGCCTGTTCCTGCGCAACACCGTGGTGGGATACGTCATCGCGCTGGCGGTGAGCGCGTACGTGCTGTGGACGTTCGGGCGGCTGGAGCACGGCGTGCCGCACTCGTACGTGATGATGACGCTGGTGCTGGGCTTTCCCGCCGCCCTGGGCGCGGCGGCCGCGCGGTTGATCATCTGAATCCTCACGATGCCGGGACGGCGATGACGGAACGGGACGGCGGGGAAGGCGGCGGGATCAAGTCACGGTGGGAATGGGTGGCCGCGGCCGTGAGCACCGCGCTGGTGCTCGCGGTGGTCGGCTATCTGCTGTACGATGGCGTCGTGCGCCCGCGGACCCCGCCCGCCATCGAAGTCGCGGCCGACACCGTGCTTCACGCCGGCGCCCTGTGGCTGGTGGAGTTCCGCGCCACCAACGGCGGGCACGAGACCGCCGCCTCGGTGAAGATCGAAGGCGATCTGATGCAGGGGGACAGCAGCGTGGAGGCCAGCGAGGCGGTGCTGGACTACGTTCCCGGCCGGTCGGTGCGCCACGGCGGATTGTTCTTTACGCGGGATCCGCGCGCGTACCGGCTGGAATTGCGGGCGCACGGATACCAGGAGCCCTGAGCGCGTGTTCGAGATTTGCCGCAACGCTTGATTTCCCGGGAGGGTGTTGCCGAACCCTTCACAAGCGTTGATTTCCTGAGTGAGGCGCCGCGCCGTAACTCCCTTGTACGATGCAGTTTGGCGCCGACCGAAGGATCTCGCCTGCTTCACCGGGGGGCTGGTTTCGATGCTCGACGGCTGGCCCCGCAGCGGCGGAGAGAAGATCCTTCGGTCGCGCGCACGTGGTTGACCGACTGCGGAGACGCGCTCCCCTCGGGAAATCGACATTCGGTGATGTGAAAGACCAGATTCCTGAACACACTCTGAGGATATTGGAGGAGCTGGATGCGGATCGAGGTGTGGGCCGACGTGGTGTGCCCGTGGTGCTGGATCGGCGAGACGCGGCTGTACCGCGCGCTGGCGCAGCGTCCGGAAGTGGACGCGGAGGTGGTCTGGCGGCCGTTCCAGCTGCAGCCGGAGCTGCCGCCTGAGGGCAAGCCGTGGGACGAGGTGATCCGCACGAAGTTCGGCGGGCCCGATCGGGCAAAGGCCATGTTCCAGCACGTGGCCGCCGCCGGGGCGCAGGACGACCTGAAGTTCGACTTCGAATCCATCCCCGCGCACCCCAACACCCGCGACGCACACCGGCTGGTGCTGCACGCGCAGGAGGCGGGCGTGGGGCGGCAGATGGCGGAGGCGCTGTTCGCCGCGAACTTTACGGAGGGCCGCGACATCGGCAAGACGGGCGTGCTGGCCGACGTGGCCGCGCAGGTCGGCCTGGACCGCGACCGCGTCGCCCGCTTCCTGGGCGGCAACGAGCTGGGCCGCCAGGTGGACGAGAGCCAGGCCGAGGCCGCCGCGCTCGGCATCACCGGCGTCCCCTACTTCGTCATCGACGAGAAGTACGCCTTTTCCGGCGCCCAGTCGCTGGAAACCTTCGTCTCCGTCCTCGACCGCGTCCGCGAGATGGACGCCGCGGCGGACTGAGGGGCGGATGCTGCGGATCATCGGTGCCGGCGCGGAGCGGGAGGGTGACATCCGCGTGGACGAGCACATTCCGCTGATGATCGACTGGCCGCGGCGGCCGGTGCCGGCCCTCTGGTGGATGTTTTCTCAGCCGGGATCCATGCTGCAGACCGGCTTCGACGCGGCGACGGGCGAGCTGGTGGATGTCACGCTGGTCGTTCCGGGCCCCATCGCGAGCGTGGACCACGGTCCGCCGCCCGCCGCGCCCCACACCGTCCGCGGCACTCCGCGCGCCGATCCCGCGGAATGGGACCGGCGCACGCCCCACGGTGCGGTGAAGGAATTCCAGGACCAGTACATCCGCGAGCCGCTCCCGGTGCGTACGGAGCTCGGCCCCGCCCACCTGCTCGTCCGCATCGGGGAAGAGGATGAAGCCGCGGCGTCGGAGCTGGTCTGCGGCCGCCTGCGCGCCGGCCTCTCCGCGGAGCAGTCGCTCCTGTGGCTCTGCGTCGACGGCTTCTCGCCAGAGGAGCGCGCGCTGCTGGACGAGCATGCCGGGCGCTCGCATGCTCGGCCGACGATGGCGCCGCCGACCCCAGCGCCCCAGCGACGCGGACTCTCACGCTTTATCGACCAGCTGCTGAAGCGCGGCTGACCTTGCCCGCGCAAATCGCCGACGGCCAGGTTTCGCCTCAGATCTCGACCCGTCCGCTACGTCTCCGCCGTGTCCGGATGCAGAGGACCCTCTCTCCGTCCTGATGCGCGTCCGCGCGACGGAAATCGCTGCTGCTGACGGTTGATTCCCAGAAAAACCGTTCGCGCCGTGGCGGGAACTTCGCCATTGCGTTATGGTACCGTGACTGGTACCATTACCCCGGTGTGTACTTTGTTCTCTTCACGCCGGGGCGAAGGACATGGGCAGGTGCCGGAAGATCTATGAACGCGCCAGGGCGTCTCCTGCGAACTTGCGGTTTGATGAGGCGTGCCGGCTGGCGAGTGCTTTGGATTTCGGTTCGTCCGGCAGCGCGGGACAAGCCATCGCATTTACAAGTACCGGGTTGGGTTGGGCTGCTGAATTTTCAGACCGAGAATGGAGAAGCAAAGATTTACCAGGTGAGGCAGCTTCTCGATGCCGTAGAGGAGCTCTCACTCGTTCTTGGTCCCGACGACCTGGAGTAGCGCTATGGACAGGTACAGCTACAACGTGTTCTGGAGTGATGACGATGGTGGCTACATCGCGATATCTCCGGAATTCCCACGACTGTCCGCGTTCGGAAAAACAGCCGAGCTTGCACTCGCGGAATTGCGTGGAGTGCTGGAAGCCGCCATCGAACAGTACGGCGAAGAAGGCTGGCCTCTTCCCGTTCCGCAGACGCATGGGGAGCACAGCGGCCAGTTTCGCGTCCGTGTGGCAAAATCGCTCCATTCAGCCCTGGTCCAGCGCGCCGAGGCAGAAGGCATTTCGATGAATTCTCTCGTGAGCCAGTACCTGGCGCGGGGCCTGGGGCACGACGCGGCGCTCTCACGGGCGGAGCATGATTACCGGGAACTGCTGCGCGAGTTTACGGACGCAACTCCTTCATTCCGCAGATAAGATGTCCCCACGCCCCTGGATTCTCGCGGAGACCAACTGGAAGGCCGTATCCGCCACCTCGTACGACGTGGCGGTGCTGCCGTGGGGGGCCACGGAGGCGCACAACTGGCACCTGCCGTACGCCACCGACGTCATCCAGTGCGATCACGTGGCGGCGGAGGCGGCGCGGCTGGCGTGGGAGCGCGGCGCCCGGCCCATCGTGCTGCCCACGGTGCCGTTCGGCGTGCAGACGGGGCAGCTGGACATCCCCCTGTGCCTGAACCTGAACCCCAGCACCCAGGCCGCTATTCTCGCCGACCTGGCACACGCGATGGCAGGGCAGGGCATCCGCAAGCTGCTCATCCTCAATGCCCACGGGGGCAACGACTTCCGCGCGATCATCCGCGAGTTGCAGCCGAAGACGGACCTGTTTCTCTGCACCATCAACTGGTGGAACTGCATCGATCCGCGGCCGTTCTTCGACGTGCCGGGCGACCACGCGGGGGAGCTGGAGACGAGCGTAATGATGCACGTCGCCCCCGGCCTGGTGCTGCCGCTGGACCAGGCGGGGGCGGGGAGCGAGCGGCGCTTCCGCATCGCCGGGCTGCGCGAGGGATGGGCGTGGGCGCCGCGAAAGTGGACCTCGATCTCCGCAGACACCGGCGTCGGCGATCCCTCGGCCGCCACGGCGGCCAAGGGCGAGGCGTTCTTCCGCGCCGTCACCGAGCGCATCGCCGGCTTTCTGGTGGAGCTGGCGGCGGCGGATCCTGATGATCTGTACGGCGACGAGCAGGGCGGCTGAGCCGTCAGTCGCGAATCCGTAAAAAGACTGCGTCTAGAAGATCGCTGTCATTCTGAGGAAGGCGCCGCGTAACACCGTCTTCACGCTCCAGAGCCGTGGCGCCGACCGAAGAATCTTTATCGGAAACGGGCGCCTCTCGCGCCGAGGCCGACGTAGCCGACGGGACCGTGCGCCCATCGTAGAGATTCTTCGGTCGGCGCACAGGCGATGGTGCGAATGGGAGGGACGGAGCTCGCGGCCTCGCTCAGATGACACCGTCCGCTTTATCGGTGCTCTATTTCCGGATTCCGTGTCAGTCCTCGATCATCCCGGCGAGGAACAGGGCGGTTTCACGTGTCCGCGGGCTGAAGCGCTCCCACTCTTCGTCCGTGAGCAGGTCCAGGTACTTGATCCACGAGATCCGCTGCACGGCCCGGGAGCGGCGCATGTCGTTGAAGGCGTTGGCGATGTCATCGTCACGGTTCTGGACCAGCTTGAACATCTTGAGGTAGCGCTGGTGCGGAGTCAGGCCCGGGTCGTCCATCACCCCGCGGCACTCGTCCAGGATGCGCTCGCACAGCCGGTTCAGCGCCGCGTCCTTCACGCTGCGCAGCACCCTCCAGTCCGCCTCTGCGAAATCTTCGCTCATCGTTCCGTCTCCGCTCGTGTGGGATGCCGACGCATCGAAAGTAAACGAAATGGCCCCGCGATCAAGGAATCGCGGGGCCATCCAGCTTCCGGAACCGGACGACGTCAGCGCACCGCCCGTCGTCCCGCGCGCGTGTCCTGCAGCCGCTCGTCGGCGTCGTCGATGGGGGCGTAGTACAGGTCGCTGACGATGCGGCCCACGCCTTCGTACTCCTCGTCCACGCTGCCCACGCGCCGCGCGCCCAGCGCCCGCAGCAGCGCCAGCGACGCCGTGTTCCGCACCGGGTGCGCGACGGTGGTGGCGAACAGGTGCTGGTGCCCCGTCCGCACGGCGCCGCGCAGCGCGGTAAGGGCAAGCTCCGCCGCGCGCATCCGCGCCGCCGGAAGGATGGCGAGCTGGTCGAAGTAGCACACACGGTGCTCGGGCACGGCCCATCCCGCCGGCACCTCCCAACGGATGGCCTCGCGCCGCGCCCACAGCTCCGACGCGCGCAGCACCGGCTCGGGCAGCAGCACCGCGAAGCCCGCGATCGCCCCGTCGGTCCCGGTGAGCATCCACACGTCGGCCGCGTCGATCAGCGCGCGGTAGCCCTCCAGCGAGCTGCCCAGCAGAAAGCCGCCGCCCGGCGCCTCGCGCGCGTCCGGCGGCAGGGCCAGCGCCTGCTTCACCTTCAGGATCGCCTCGGCGTCGGCCTGCGACGCGCGGCGAATGCGGGCGGCTTCGCTCACCGCCGGCCCAGCCGCAGCTCCACCGAAAACTCGCCCACCTCGGCCACGTTCTCCAGCAGCGGCCCCTTTCGCTGCTGCCAGATGGCCGCCCAGATGGAGTGCACCTTCTGGTTCTCGTGGTACGCCGCGGGAAGCTCGTGGCGGCGCTCCGGCAGCTGGTGCCAGGGGATGGAGGGGTTGTCGTGGTGCGTGGCGTGCTCGTTGAAGTTCAGCAGCAGCCACGAGAAAAAGCGCTGGCGCGGCAGCGAGCGCACGTTGTGCCGCACGTCGGGCCCCACGCTGGTGTCGTAGTGGTAGACGTAAAGAAGCAGCGACCACATCCACGCGAACACCGCCAGCGGCAGCCCCATCAGCACGGTCCATCCCGCCCCGCCGAACAGCGCGACGATCGCCGCGTGGTACCCGATCCCCAGCCCCAGCTCGCCCCACGACCGCAGCCGCTTGTCCATCCCCCAGTGCTTGAACACGGGCGAGATGCGCGTCGCGGTCTCCGTCGGCACCACCAGGAACAGGAGCACGGAGGCCAGGGAGTGGATGAAGAAGCCGCCCAGGAACACGTAGAAGATCCACACCGCGTGGTAGTACGCCCGCCGCAGCGCCCCGATCTCGCCGCGCACCACGAAGGTGTCGAGGTTGGCGGTGTGGTGGTCGCGGCGGTTGTGGCCGTGGTGGAAGTAGTGGATGCGGCGGTAGATGGTGAACGGCGCCGCGACGGGCATCAGCAGCGCCGTGCCCCAGAAGTCGTTCAGGCGCGGGGACGAGGGATAGAGCTTCTTGTGGATGGCCTCGTGCGCGGCGATGTACATGCGGTCCAGCCACAGCCCCTGCGCCACGATCAGCACCGCCAGCACGGCCCAGCGCCCCGGAAACTCCGCGCGCCACACCGCCAGCGTCCCCGCCATCAGCGCCAGGTGAAGGCCCACGGTCTGCGCCAGCAGCCCGCGCGAAAAGCGCTCGTCCACGGGTGGTTCGGTCGTGCGATGGCTCATCGGAAGGCGCGTCAGGAATGCTGCGGAGGGCGCGGCGGATGGATGTCGCGGCCCCGTCGAGTGCTGCGTGTGGGGGAACGATCCAGAGAGTAACAGCGCCGCCGCCGCCCGTCCAGACGCGGCTGCTCCGGAACGAAGTGAAGCCCCCACGGCGGTGCCGTGGGGGCTTCGGGTCCGTCACCGGCCGGGGGAAGCCGGCGCGGCGGCGGTTACGCCAGCTCGTCGGTCGGCTCGCCGAGGCACCAGCTGCAGCTCACGCAGCTCAGCGCGCCGTTGCAGGTGTTCACGTTGCCGCAGGTGATCTGGTCGTTCAGGCTGGTGGTCGGCTCCGGCTGCTGGGCGTAGAAGCCCTCGACCGTGCCCTTGCCGTCGATATCGGAGCCGGTGGAAAAGGTCTCCACCTTGAGCGCGTCCAGTTCCAGCTTCAGCTTCTTCATCCGTCCTGCTTTCGGTTCAGATGGGGGGTCCGCCCAGGAGTAGGGGGGGCTGGGCGGCGATTGAGGTAAGGTTCGGAATAATAAGGCATGAAAGGTTAGAGGGGAAGACCTTGACCCAACAAATGTTTCCCGGCCGCGTTGCTCGGGCATCGCCAGGACCCGACTCCGGTTCCTTTGCGGCAAACCATTGATGGAAAACGCGTAACGATTAGTATTAAAGCGCTCCGCGCCTCAGGTTCTCAGCCGTAGGATGCTCCTCTACCGCCTTCCCGCTGACTTCGCGAACCTGAAAAGCGCAGGTAAAAAATTTGCCATTTACGGCTTTAAAAGAGCTGTATCTGCCTACTTCATCCCTGCGGGCGTATCGTACGTCCCGTCACAGCTCCCCGCGAAGCGCCCCGGTCACGATCCGCGCCTCCGGCCGGCGCAATCCACCAGCCGATGCGGTGCCGCGCGCCCAGATCAGTCGGTGCGGTGGATGGGCTGGCTGGCTGCGCGCAGCCGGTACGCCCGCCGGCGGACGATCCCTGCATGAGCGTTCTATCATCCACCCGACGACGGAAAGCCCCGCGGCTGTCATCCAGCCACGGAGCTTTGCATCCACCGGCGAGCGAACGAGTGAGGGTGCCGCTAGAAGTCCTGTCCGGCGAGCGTGCCGATCGCTTCCAGGAACGCGCGGAAGTCGTCCGTCATCTCCATCTCGTGCTCGCGGCCGCGGCGGTCCGGGTAGGCGTTGCTGCCGTGCGAGTCGATCACGGCGTCATCAGTGACGATCCGCAGCCCCCAGCCGGCGCCGTCCACAACGCCTTCCGCCAGGTACTCGCTCCGCCAGCGGCGCAGGCCGGCCTGCTCCGCCGCCTCCCAGAACTCCGCCCAGGCCGCGGCGGTGGGCACGACGCGCACGGGGACGATGGGCATCCCTGTTACGTAGCCCCACGGAATGCGCGTCACGGCGACCCCCTCGTCGTCCAGCTCCACGATCGTGACGCCGGAGCCGAACGAGCTGAATGTGAACTTCAGCTCATCCGGCGCCCCCTCTCGCGGCAGCGGCCCCGTCGCATCGCTGCAGGCGGCGAGCGCCACCGCCAGAAGGACGGCTGTAGCCCACGTGCGGCGTGGCGTGGAATGGATGCGCGTCATCATGGTCAGGGGCGGAGCGGGTGGAACGGCGTGGATCGCCGTCCTCTCAAGAACGCCGGATCGGAGTGATCCATGACACCCGCCTCAGCACGTTCCGTCCGTCTGCACCCCCTGTGGCGGAACGGCGGAGCGTGCGCACACGTTCTCCAGAAACGCGGGGGTCAGGTTGGACGGCGAGTATGTGGGCGCCGGGTCAGGGATGCGGAGCAGCGTCGCCGGGTGCATCGACGAGCAGGGGGGATGAAGCGCCGCCGGCCCCGCCCCGATGGCCGGAGAGCGCCGTTTCGTCTTGCGGGAGAAGCGCAGCTTGGGGAAGAACTCCGCCGGCCACCAGAGCGCAGTGAGCGAGTTGTTGATGGGCTCAGCCCAGGGACGCGGGGGTGGCGGCTCCAGATCGTTGCGCACCCTGTGCAGACGGGCCTCGTTCACCAGCAGCCCGGCGGTCCTCGCCTCGTCCAGCCTGTCGTCGCTGTCGCCTGCTGCAAGGTGAGGAGCGGGCCGCGCGGGTCGAGCGCCAAACCGCGTCACGAGGCTTACCCCTGACGGCCGGACAGCGCCTCACCGATGAATGACG
>DASTVC010000548.1:0-5183 GCA_035759295.1 Longimicrobium sp.
CACCTGGACGAGCGGCGAGTGGCTCAGGCTGCGCTCCGGCTGCAGCTCGGCCACCAGCGTCTCTAAGGGAAGATCCTGGTGGGCGTACGCGCCCAGCGTGACCTCCCGCACCCGCCCCAGCAGCTCGCGGAAGCTGGGGTCGCCCGAAAGGTCGGTCCGCAGTACCAGCGTGTTGACGAAGAAGCCGATCAGCGCCTCGACCTCCTTCTGCGTCCGCCCCGCGATCGAGGTGCCCACGACGACGTCCGCGCTCCCGCTGTACTTCGACAGCAGCACCTGGAAGGCGGCCAGCAGCGTCATGTACAGCGTGGCGCCCTCGCTCCGTCCCAGCGCCTGCAGCCGCTCCAGCAGCTCGATCGGGAACGCCACCGGCAACGTGGCGCCGCGGTACGTCTGCACCGCCGGGCGCGGATGGTCCGCCGGCAGCTCCAGCAGCGCGGGTGCGTCCGCCAGCCGCTCCCGCCAGTACGCCAGCTGCCGGTCCAGCACCCCGCCCGCCATCTGTTCGTGCTGCCACGCCGCGAAGTCGGCGTACTGCACCTCCAGCTCCGGCAGCGGAGACGCACGCCCCTCGCGGTACGCCGCGTACAGCGCCGACAGCTCGCGGAGAAACACCCCCAGGCTCCACGCGTCGCTGACGATGTGGTGCATGGAGAACAGCAGCACGTGGTCCTCGCCGCCCAGCCGCAGCAGCCCCGCGCGGAAGAGCGGGCCCGCGGCGAGGTCGAAGGGCCGTGCCGCCTCTTCCCCCACCCGGCGCCGGGCCGCCGCCTCGCGATCCGCTTCGCCCAACCCCGACAGGTCCTCCACCGGCAGATCGAACCCGCCAAAGGGCGCGATGACCTGCACCGGCGAGCCGTCCGCCTCGGCGAAGACCGTGCGCAGCGCCTCGTGACGCCGGACGATCTCGCCCAGCGCCCGCTCCAGCGCCGGGACGTCAAGCGCGCCGCGCAGCCGCACGGCGTTGGGAAGGTTGTAGGTGGCGTTCCCCGGCTCCATGCGGTCCAGGAACCACAGGCGCCGCTGCGAAAACGAGAGCGGCGCCGGCCCCTCTCCGCGCACGGGAATGGGGGCGGGGGACACGGCGGGGTCGGCCCCGGACTGCTGCGCCCGCCGCAGCTCCAGCAGCCTGCGCTGCGCGGGCGTCAGCTTCGCCAGGCGATCGGCCAGCTCAGTCATGGCCGTTCTCCCCCGGGCCCGCCGCCAGCAGCGCCTCGATCTCGTCGTCGCTCAGCCCCTCCACCCCGGCCAGCAGCGCCTCCAGCCCCTCGTCCGCGGCGGGGGCGTCCAGCACCGCCGCCAGCCCGGCCACCGTGGGCGCCTCGAACACGGCGCGCACGTGGATCTGCGCGCCCAGCTCCGCACGGATGCGGGCCGCCATCTGCGTCGCCATCAATGAGTCGCCGCCCAGTTCGAAGAAGTCGTCGTGCAGCCCCGGCGCGGCGCCGAACAGCACCTCCCAGATGCGCCCCACCGCCCGCTCCGTGTCAGACCATCCCTCCCGCGAAACCGCCGCCGCGTCCTCCCCGGCCTCGTCCGCCAGACCGTCCGCCGCGGCGGCCGCGGCCGGCGCCACGAAGCCGGACTGCGGCGCGCGGTCGATCCAGAAGCGCTTGCGCTCGAAGGGGTAGGTGGGGAGCGGAACGCGGCGGCGCGCCTGGCCCCCGTGCACGGCCCGCCAGTCGACCTCGGCCCCCGCGGCCCAGGCGCGGCCCAGCGCGCCCAGCAGCACCTCGACGTCATCCGCCGGGTCGTCCGCGTGGCGCAGGGAGGGGATGGCGGCGGATCCCGGCACCTGCCGCCGCACCAGCGACGACAGCGTGCGCCCGGGCCCGCACTCGATGAACACGCGGGTGCGCCCGTCCGCGGCCAGCGTGGCCACGCAGTCGGCGAAGCGGACGGCCTGGCGCAGGTGGCTGGCCCAGTACGCCGGATCCGCCGCCTGCTCCGGCGTGATCCACGTCCCCGTGAGGTTCGACACCCAGCGCAGCGCCGGCGCGCCGCGGGCGGCCCGGCCCACGCGCGCCGCGAAGGCGTCGAGGATGGGGTCCATCATCGGCGAGTGGAACGCGTGTGAGGTCTCCACGCGCTTCGCCTGGATCCCGCGCCCCGCCAGCTCCGCCTCCAGCCGCGCGATCTCGTCGCCCGGCCCGGAGACCACGCACCGGTCCGAGGCGTTGATGGTGGCGACGGACACCGATGGGGCCAGCATCGGCTCCACCTGCGCCGCGGGGAGGGGGATGGCGAGCATGGAGCCCGACGGCAGCGACTGCATCAGCCGCCCGCGCTCGGCGACCAGGGCCAGCGCATCCTCCAGGGAGAAGACGCCGGCCAGGCAGGCGGCCACGTATTCGCCCACGCTGTGGCCGATCATCGACTCCGGCAGGATCCCCCACGCCATCCACTGCCTGGCGATCGCGTATTCCACGGCGAAGAGCGCGGGCTGGGTAAGCGCCGTCTGCTTCAGCCGGTCCGCGTCATCCGAAAAGACCACCTGGCGCAGGTCCAGCCCCAGGTGGGGGCGCAGAAGCTCCGCGCACCTGTCCAGCTCCTGGCGGAAAACGGGCTCGCGCTCGTACAGGCCGCGCGCCATCCCCGCGTACTGCGCGCCCTGGCCGGGAAACAGGAAGACGGCGGCGGGCGCCTCGCTCCCCGCCCGGCCCGTCGCGCCCTTCGCCGCGTCCGCCAGCGCCTGCGCGGCCTCGGCGTGGGTGCGCGCCACCACGGCGCGGCGGTGGGCGAACGCGCGCCGCCCCTGCTGAAGCGTCCACGCCACGTCCGCCAGCGCCTGTTCCGGGTTCCGGTCCAGGTGCTCGGCCAGCCGCCGCGCCGCCGCGTCAAGCGCCGTCTCCGTCCGCGCGGAAAGGACCAGCAGCTGCTCCGGCCGCAGGGGCGCGGGCGAAGGCGCAACGGCGGGCGGCTCCTCCATCACCACGTGCGCGTTGGTGCCGCCGATGCCGAACGACGAGACACCGGCGCGCCGCGGCACCCCGGCGGGCGTCGTCCACTCCGCCAGCGTGGTGTTGACGAAGAAGGGGCTGGACGCGAAGTCGATCTGCGGGTTGGGGCGCGTGAAGTGCAGCGAGGGCGGGATCTCGCCCGTGCGCAGGGCCAGCGTGGTCTTGATGAGGCCCGCGATCCCCGCCGCCACGTCGAGGTGGCCGATGTTGGTCTTGATGGAGCCGATGGCGCAGAAGCCCGTGCGGTCCGTCCTGGCGCGGAACGCCTGGGTGAGCGCCTCGATCTCGATGGGGTCGCCCAGCTCCGTCGCGGTGCCGTGCGCCTCCACGTAGGTGATGGTGGCGGGGTCCACATCCGCGGCGGCGTGCGCGGCGCGGATGACGGCGGCCTGCCCCTCTACCCGCGGCGCGGTGAAGCCGATCTTGGCGGAGCCGTCGTTGTTGATGGCCGACGCCAGGATCACCGCGTGGACGGTGTCGCCGTCCGCCAGCGCGTCTTCCAGCCGCTTGAGCGCCGCCACGGCCACGCCGCTGCCGCCCACGGTCCCTCCCGCCTGGGCGTCGAAGGCCCGGCAGTGTCCGTCCGGCGAAAGGATGTTCCCCTGCTCGTAGATGTAGCCGGCGTGCTGGTTCGCGCCGACGGCCGAGCCGCCGACCAGGGCCATGTCGCAGTCGGCGCCCAGCAGCGCCTGGCAGGCCAGGTGCACCGCCACCAGCGAGGTGCTGCACGCCGTCTGCACCACCACGGCGGGGCCTTCGAGCCCGATCTTGAAGGCCGCGCGGGGGGCCAGGAAGTCCTTGTCGTTCCCCATGTGCACGGCCATCTCGCCGGCCGCGGCAGTCACGTCGGGGCGGGTGAGCAGGCTCAGGTAGTAGCTGCTCATGCTGGTGCCCGCGTACACGCCCACGCGGCCGGGGACGCGCGCGGCGTCGTAGCCGGCGTGCTCCAGCGCCTCCCACGCCACCTCCAGGAACAGGCGCTGCTGGGGATCGGTGACCTGCGCCTCGCGCGGCGTGAAGCCGAAGAAGGCGGCGTCGAAGCGGTCCACCTCCGCCAGCGCGCCCCGCGCGGGGACGAACGCGGGGTGGGCGCGCAGCGACTCCGGCACCCCCCCGGCGGCCAGCTCCTCGTCGGTGAAGTGGCGGATGGACTCCACCCCGGCGCACAGGTTGGCCCACAGGGCGTCCACGCCGGGCGCGCCGGGAAAGCGCCCCGCCATTCCCACGACGGCGATCTCCAGCCCGGTGGGCTCGTTGGTCTGGCTCATCGACTGCTCGAAAGCTCGGTCATTCGTCGTCAAAGAAAGGGGACAGGGAATAGGGAATAGGGAATAGGGAATAGTGCGGGCACCCCGTTCACCCGTTCACCCGTTCAGGCCCGCCCGTCCCCTGGCACGCAGCCTGTGCCGCCCGTCCCGCACCCGCGCGTCGTCCGCCGGGGCGGCGGCCGGCTCCGGCGCGGGGGCCTCCAGCGCCGCGGCCAGGGCGGTTACCGTAAGGTAGCGGAAAAGGTGAGTAATGGGCACCGGCTGGCCGAACGCCTCGCGCAGGCGCGCCTGCACGCGCACCAGCAGCAGCGAGTGGCCGCCCAGGTCAAAGAACCGGTCGTATGCACCCACGCTCTCCACCCCCAGCACCTCGCCCCATACCGCGGCCACCTTGCGCTCCGCCTCGGTGCGCGGCGCCACGTACCGGTCCGCGTCGGCCGCGTACTCCGGCGCCGGCAGTGCCTTGCGGTCCAGCTTGCCGCTGGGAGTCAGCGGCAGCCGCTCCAGCGGGACGAACGCCGCCGGCACCATGTACTCCGGTAGCTCCCGGCGCAGGTGCTCGCGCAGCACTCCCGCCTCCGCGTCGCCCACCACGTACGCCACCAGCCGCGTCTCTCCGGGCACGTCCTCGCGGGCCACGACCACGCAGTCGGCGACTCCCTCGGCGCGGCGCAGCACGCCCTCGATCTCCCCCGGCTCGATGCGGAAGCCGCGCACCTTGACCTGCTCGTCCACCCGGCCCTGGAACTCCAGCTCGCCCCCGGCCGTCCACCGCACCCGGTCGCCCGTGCGGTAGAGCCGCGCACCCGGCTCACCGCTGAACGGGTCGGGGACGAAGCGCTCCGCCGTCAGCCCCGGCCGCCCCAGGTACCCGCGCGCCACCTGCGCCCCCCCGAGGTACAGCTCCCCCGGCACGCCCACGGGGACCGGCATCCCCGTGCCGTCCAGCACGAAC
>DASTVC010000549.1:0-3142 GCA_035759295.1 Longimicrobium sp.
CCGTCATTGAGCCCGGATGCGTTGCCGGCCGTCACCGTCCCGCGCTCCTTGCGGAACGCCGGCTTGAGTCCCGACAGCGACTCCAGCGTGGTGTCCGCGCGCGGGTGCTCGTCCGTATCCACCACCTTGGGCGGCCCCTTGCGCTGCGGGATCTCGACGGGGACGATCTCGCCGGCGAAGTGGCCCGCGGCGATGGCCTGCGCCGCGCGCTGCTGGCTGCGGAGCGCAAAGGCGTCCTGGTCCTCGCGCGTCACGCCGAACTCCTCTGCCACGATCTCCGCCGTCTCCCCGAGCGAAACGGTCCACTCCGGCGGCATCTTCGGATTCACGAAGCGCCAGCCGAGCAGAGAATCCGCCATCTGCGGAACGCCGCGGGCGTAGCCTTCTTCCGGCTTGAGCGTCACCCACGGCGCGCGCGTCATGCTCTCCACGCCGCCGGCGATGAAGGTCTCGCCCTCGCCCGCGCGGATGGCGTGCATGGCGCTGCGCACGGCTTCGAGTCCGGATCCGCAGAGCCGGTTCACCGTCTGCCCGGGGACGGTGACGGGGAGCCCCGCAAGCAGCAGCGCCATCCGCCCCACGTTGCGGTTGTCCTCGCCCGCCTGGTTGGCGCACCCGAAGATCACGTCGTCCACCACGGCCGGATCGATCCCCGTCCGCTGCACGATCGCGCGAACGACGGTGGCGGCCAGGTCATCCGGCCGCACGGAAGCAAGCGCGCCGCCAAAACGCCCCACGGGCGTCCGGACGGCGTCCAGGATGTATGCGTCAGTCATGGAGAAAAAGTGCGTGAGTGCGGAAGTGCGTTAGTGCGTGAGTGGGTTGATCCCACGGGCACGCCGAACGCGCTCGCGTCGGATCGATCAGTCATGGCGTCGGAAGTGATCGAGGCCCAGCGTGAACGGATGATGGATCATCGGCCGATGAGGATCGTCGTCATAGTGGGACGGATCATCGGATGGATCGGGAACCCACGGAAGCCCCGCCGCATCCATCGCGCCCATCATCCGACGGGTCTCCAGAACGAGCTGTACCGCATCCGCCAGGTTGTGGCGAGCTTCAGCCAGCGTGTCGCCCTGCGTGAGCGCCCCCGGCAGGCCATCGACCCGGGCGACGTATCCGTTCGGAGTCTTCTCGAACACCGGCTTCATCGGCATGTGAAGCAGCCTCCTCCGAAAACGCGGCAGTGCGTGAGCGGGTCCACTTCCGCACTCACGCACTGACGCACTCACGCACTTGTTCAGCTCACCCCAGGTTCACCCAGACGCTCTTGACCTGCGTGTACAGGTCCAGCGCGTAGCGGCCCAGCTCGCGGCCGTAGCCGGACTGCTTGTAGCCGCCGAAGGGGCTGGCCGTGTCCAGGTTGTGGTAGGTGTTGATCCACACCGTACCCGCGCGAAGCTGGTGCGCCGCGTGGTGGGCCTTGCGCACGTCGCGCGTCCACACCGCCGCCGCCAGCCCGTACTCGGTGTTGTTGCCGATCTGGATCGCCTCCTCCAGGTCGCTGAACGTCTGCACCGCCAGCACGGGGCCAAAGATCTCCTCGCAGGCGATCACCATCTCCGATCCCACGTCTCCGAAGATGGTGGGGTTCAGGAAGTAGCCGGCCTTGCCGTTCACCTCCACGCGGTCGCCGCCCAGCAGCAGGTTGGCGCCCTCGCTCTTGCCCTGCGCGATGTAGCCCATCACCCGGTCCAGCTGCTCCGCGCTCACCAGCGGCCCCAGGCGCGTCTTGGGGTCCAGCGGGTCGCCGGGAACGAAGCCGGCCGCGCGCTTCACCAGCTTTTCCACGAACTCGTCGCGGATCTTCTCGTGCACCAGCAGGCGGCTTCCCGCCGTGCACGCCTGGCCGGTGTTGTAGAAGATGGCCATCGACGCGCCCTTGACCGCCGCGTCGATGTCGGCGTCGTCCAGCACGATGTTGGGGCTCTTGCCGCCCAGCTCCAGCGACACCTTCTTGAGCGTGTCCGCCGCCTGCTTCTGGATGATCTTGCCGACCGCCGTCGATCCCGTGAAGGCGATCTTGTCCACGTCCGGGTGGTTCACCAGCGCCGCGCCCGCCGGCTCGCCGAAGCCCGTGAGCACGTTCAGCACGCCGGCCGGCAGCCCCGCCTCGGCCGCCGCGCGGGCCAGCTCCAGCGCCGTGAGCGGCGTCTGCTCCGCGGGCTTGAGGACGACCGTGTTTCCGCAGGCGATGGCGGGCGCCACCTTCCACGCCGCCATCTGCAGCGGGTAGTTCCACGGGATGATGGCTCCGCAGACGCCCACCGGCTCGCGGCGCGTGTAGTTGAGGTACGGCCCGGGAACGGGGATCACGTCGCCGCTGATCTTGTCCGCCCACCCCGCGTAGTAGCGAAAGCAGTCGATCGACTCCTTGATGTCTATCATCCGCGCCTCGCGCACGGGCTTGCCGTTGTCCATCGTCTCCAGCCGGGCCAGCTCGTCGGCGCGCTCTTCCAGCTTGTCGGCGATGGCGTACAGCAGCTTGCCGCGCTTGCGGGCGTCCAGCTTCTGCCAGCTGTCTGCCTCGAACGCCGCGCGCGCCGCCTTTACGGCGCGGTCCACGTCTTCCGCGGCGGCCGCGGCCACGTGGGTGAGCGGCTCCGCGGTGGCCGGGTTGATGGTGTCGAACGTCTCACCCGAGGCCGCGTCCTGCCACTCGCCCCCGATGAACAGCCGTCCCGGCTGGATGTCCAGCGTCGCCGTGTCGGTCATCTTGTCCGTATCTCAGAAGTGCAGACTGGCTGCTTGAAAGGCTTTCACTGCATCTGCACGATCCGGGCGTGTCCCTCCGCTGCGCTCCGGGCCGGGCTGCGCGCGCCGTAGGCAACGATACAACTGTTGCCAACGGCGCCGAGCCCCCGGCGCGCACCAGCCCCGGCGCGTCTGGCGGCGCTCGTGCATGCGCGCCGTGTTCTCGGCCCTGCGGGCGCGCAAACGAGCCGCCGGAAGGGCGCGGAGGGGCACGCCCGAATCATGCAGTTGAAGTCGCGGTTCAGGCACGACACGCAGTCACATCTGCACTTCGGACATACGAGAGATGACGGACACGGCGACGCTGGACATCCAGCCGGGACGGCTGTTCATCGGGGGCGAGTGGCAGGACGCCGCCTCCGGCAAGACGTTCGAGACCATCAACCCC
>DASTVC010000550.1:0-8369 GCA_035759295.1 Longimicrobium sp.
AGAGGGCAGGCGAGGAACGAGCCGGGTGAGGGCCCCCGGGTGAGGCCCTCCTCACGTGCGCACCCTCCCTCACGCCGGTGAGAGAGGGTGCGAGGGCCGTGGGCGGCGTACCTGCCGAGTGAGCTACACCGCGATCGCCGTACGCGCCGTGCCGCTGCCGCGGGAGGTCTGCAGCACGTCGCGAAACCGGCGAAGGTCCAGCGGCTTCTGAAAAAAGAAGTCGGCCTCGCTCCGCAGCGTCTTTTCCGCCTCGTCGCCGCCGCACCCGGCGGTAATCACGATAACCGTGATCCCGCTCTCCGAAAGCGCCCGCACCGCGCGCAGCACCTGCAGCCCGTCGATGTCCGGCAGGTAGAAGTCGCACACCACCGTGTCGGGGTGAAAGTCGCTCACGCGCTCCAGCCCGCGCAGGCCGCTTTCGGCCGTGGCCACGGTGTAGCCCTCCTCGTCCAGCAGGCTCTTGAGCGCCTCGCGCGCACCTGCCTCGTCCTCGATGACGAGTATGCGTTGTGCCGCCATCCTCAGCAACCTCCCGGTGCGGCGTCCCCCTCGCGAGACGCGATTGCCCTGCGACCGTCGCCTGTCCGCAGGGGCAATCGCCATGCCACCAAAGATTTCCCGAAACCGCTCACACCTTCGTCCGGATCGGCCGCTACATATGTTCAAGCTTTGCACGAATTTCGGCCATGCGCGCGCAGATTTCGGCGAAACATGTGTCTCGGCGCTGGTACCTTCTGCTACCGTCGTCCGCGGCCGCCCAGCAGCGCCCCCATGAGCCCCCGCGCCAGCGTCCGCGCGAACTGCTTGGAGGTCGGCGAGCTGAGCACCTTCTCCAGCGCGCTCTTCTGCTGCCGGCCCCGCGGGCGGGTAGCGCTCCGCTCGCCGCGGTCGTAGTCGTCGTCCGCGGAGGGCCGGCGCGCGGTGTGGCCGCCGCGGCGCGGCACGTCGGGAAAATCGTCGCCGGGGCGCGCCTGCGGTTCCTCCGGCTCCTCGTCCTCCGCCATCCGCGCCTCCAGCATCTCCCGGGCGCTCTCGCGGTCCACCATCTCCGCGTACTTCCGCACCTGGCCGCTCTCCGCCAGCCGCTGGCGCAGCTCGTCCGGCGTCAGCGGGCCCATCCGTGAGGACGGCGGCACCAGGCGCGTGGCGAACGGCTGCGTGGGCACGCCGTTGGGGGAGAGCGTGGTCACCAGCGCCTCGCCGATCCCCAGCGTGGTCAGCGTCTCCTCGATGTCGTAGAACGTCGTCTTCGGAAACGTCCGCGCGGCGGATCGCAGTGCCTGCTCGTCGTCGGGGGTGAACGCGCGCAGGGCGTGCTGCACGCGGTGGCCCAGCTGCCCCAGGATTTCCGCGGGCACGTCGCGCGGGTTCTGGGTGATGAAGAACACCCCCACGCCCTTGGAGCGGATCAGCCGCACCACCTGCTCCACCTGGTCCTTGAGCGCCTTGCTGGCGTTGTCGAACAGCAGGTGCGCCTCGTCGAAGAAAAAGACCAGCTTGGGTTTGTCCACGTCCCCCACCTCGGGGAGCGTGTGGTACAGCGTCGCCAGCATCCACAGCATGAAAGTACTGAAGAGCACCGGCTTCTCCTGCACGTCCTGCAGCTCCAGCACGCTCACCACGCCCCGCCCGTCCGCGCCCGTACGCAGGAGGTCGTCCAGGTCGAACTCCGGCTCGCCGAAAAAGCGCTCCGCGTCCTGCGCCTCCAGCTCGATCAGCTCGCGCAGCAGCACGCCGACGGTCGCCTTCGACATCCCGCCGTAGTTCTTCAGCTCGTCCGCGCCCTCGCCGCTCAGGTACGTGAGCACCGCGCGCAGGTCCGAAAGGTCCAGCAGCAGCAGCCCCTTGTCGTCGCAGTATTCGAAGACCAGGGTCAGCACGCTGCTCTGCGTGTCGTTCAGCCCCAGCACCTTGGTCAGCAGCAGCGGCCCGAAGCTGCTGACCGTCGCCCGCATCTGCGCGCCCACCTTCCCCGACAGGCTCAGGAACTCCACCGGCATCCCGGCGCCCGCCCAGGGAAAGCCGGTGTCCGTGGCCCGCTGCCGCACCCGGTCGCTCTCCTCCCCCGCCGTGCTGATGCCGCTCAGGTCGCCCTTTACGTCGGAGAGAAAGACGGGAACGCCGGCGGCGGACAGCTGCTCCGCGATCAATTGCAGCGTCTTGGTCTTTCCCGTCCCCGTGGCGCCGGCGATCAGCCCGTGGCGGTTCAGCATGGACAGCGGCAGGGTGACCACGGGCTCGGGGTGGCAGGCGCCTTCGTGTACCACGGCGCCAAGGGTCACGGTGCCGGTGCTGGGCGGAAAGGCCGCGCGGGCCGCGTTCAGAACGTCGGGATTCATCGCGTGCGGAGGGGGAACGGGTGTGGAACGGAGCGGGGCCGGCCCGCGCGTGGGCCGGCCCGGATCGACAGGATGAACGTCAGCGGCCGCCGAACAGGCCGCCCAGCTTGCCGGCGATGTCGCCCACGTCGGGGCCGCCGCCCTCTCCGCCGCCTTCGCCCAGCAGCCGGTGAAGGTTGCCGCCCACGGGAGGCGGAAGCTTGCCGTCCAGGAACTCGATGGCGGTGCGCGCCGCCTGCATCGCCTTGTCAGGAGGCAGGTTGGCCCGCGCCGCGATCTGCTGCACCAGCTCGTCCATCATCGCCATCCGCCACCTCCAGGAGAGTCGGTCACCGGGAAAGCCCGGAGCGGCGAAGCTGGATCGCAAGACCCGGACTCCGCCGCGCCCGGCAACTTACATCATCCCCCCCGCCGATCCAAACGTGCCGACGGGGGCGAAGCAAAGCCGCGCACGGGAACAGCGTGCGCGGCTTGTTTCGATGGAATCAGGCCGGGAGCCCGCGGAAATCAATCAAGCAGCAGATGTCAGGGCAAGCGGCTCGATGAGCGTGATCGGCACCAGCTCGGCTGGATTGGACGAGGGGGCGTATGCAGAAAGCTTCAGGTGATCGGATACGGGGCTTCGCTGCAGGATGGACAGCGCCATCTCGCGCAGCTCTGGGCCGAGCTCCGCCAATCCGGTCAGCGGAACGCTGCGTGGACCCATTTCCGTCGGCTGGGCGAGAACCGAAAAGTTGAAGATCGTGAGCCCGATCGCCTCGCCAGCCGCCCTGTCGACGCGCAGCAGGATGTTCTCGTTCAGCTCGATCCCCGTGGCCCTTTGCCCCGGCACGAACGTGAACTGGAGCGTATCGCTCTCCTCGTCGTACCGGATCTGCGTTTCGAACATCATCGTTGCATGGGAGGCTGCAGTTACAGTGACCCGACCTGCTTCTGAAACGCGGTGACGACGTAGTTGTTCCTGCGAACCGACCCGTCTTCGCGTTCCTCGAACCGGAACAGCACAATCGCGACCACGTGCGTGTTTCCTTCCGGCAGTCCCGCGACCTCCCGGGTGTAGCGAAACTTGGCCGGCGCGAGCGGCTCCTGCCGCCGTGCGCCCAGCCGGATGGCCTGCTTGAGCACCTCTTCACAGTCGTGCATTTCGGGATGCCCGTCCACGATGTGCTGCCACCGCTCGTCTGTCAGATAAATCTCGTTGCCGAACCGATCCGTGACGATCCACCGCCTCGCACTCATCGCCCCTCCGCATCCCCACCCCAGGTCTGATGGCTATCGTGAGGAAATTACATCATCCTCCCGTCGCGTCCAAACAAAAGCAAAAAAAGCCGCGCACCGAGGCTCCGGTGCGCGGCTTCAGCATGACACGGCGCGCGCGCGTCAGGTCGCGACGGCGACCTCGCCGGCGACCAGCTGGTTGAGGCGGTTGCGCAGCTCTTCTTCTTCGATGCCCAGCATGGTGGCGGCCCGCTGATGGTCGCCCTCGGCAAAGGAGAAGGTCTTGAGCACCAGCGTGCGCTCCACCTGCTGGATGGAGGTGCCCACCGGAATGCGGATCTCGCGGTCCTCGCTCATGATGAGCTCGTGCGCGCGCAGGTCCGTGAGCGTGATGTGGTCGCCGCGGGCAAAGATCACCGCCCGCTCCAGCGCGTTCTTCAGCTCGCGCACGTTGCCCGGCCAGCGGTACGCGTTGATGAACTCCAGCGCCTCAGGGGCAAACGTCTTGAGGTGCTTCTTGCCGTTCTCTTCGGCAAAGCGGCGGAGGAAGCTCTCGGCCAGCAGCCGCACGTCGCCGCGGCGGTCGCGCAGCGGCGGAAGGAAGAGGGGGATCACGGCGAGGCGGTGGAACAGGTCCTCGCGCAGCTTGCCCTCGTCGATGGCCTTGTTGATCTGCTTGTTGGTGGCCGAGACCACGCGGATGTCGACGCTGATCTCCTTCTTGCCACCCAGGCGCCGGAACGAGCGCTGCTCCAGGGCGCGCAGGAACTTGACCTGGATGTCGGGCTCCATCTCGGCCACCTCGTCCAGGAACAGCGTGCCGCCGTCCGCCAGCTCGAAGCACCCCTGCTTTTCGTTGATGGCCCCGGTAAACGCGCCCTTCTCGTGGCCAAAGAGCTCGTTCTCCAGGATCTCGCGGGGGAACGCGGCGCAGTTGATGGCCACGAACGGGCCCTTGGCGCGATTGCTCTTGTCGTGGATGGCGCGCGCCACCAGCTCCTTGCCGGTGCCGCTCTCGCCCACGATCAGAATGCTGGCCCCCGTGGGCGCGGCGGCCTCGATCATCCCGTAGATGGACTTCATCTCTTCGGACTGGCCGATGAGGTCGCCAAAACGGGTGAGGTTGCTGAGCCGCTGCTCCAGCTGGCGGTTGGCCTGCTTTACCTGGAACTTCTCCAGCGCCTTGGGGATGAGCTCCTTGAGGCGGTCGATCTTGAGCGGCTTTTCCAGGTAGTCGTACGCGCCCTGGCGCATGGCTTCCTTGGCGCTCTCCACGGAGCCTTCGCCGGTGATGATGATCATCTCCGACGCGATCCCCGCCTTGCGCATGCGCGAGAACAGCTCCAGGCCGTCCACCTCGGGCATGCGCAGGTCCGCCAGCACGACGCCGTAGTCGCCGTCCTGCGCCAGCTTCCACGCGACGTTGCCGTCCGTGGCGGTATCTACCTCGTAGCCTTCGTCGGCCAGCAGCATCTGCAGGCCTTCGGCGATGTGCTTCTCGTCGTCGGCTACCAGGATCTTTTCAGCCATGCCCGTAATTTCAGTCCAGGGATCGTCGATCGCGCAACCCATCAAGATACGGGCGACCGCCAGTCGCGGTCAACCCGTTGGCGCAGCAGCACGTAGGCTTTCAGTGCGTTCCGGCCGACGGCAGCGTCAGAGTGCGCTCATGGCCGTCGGTATCCACCCGCCCGCCCACGGCCTCGGCCAGGGCGGCGGCCACCGCCAGCCGCTCACCCCCCTCTGACGACGAAGGGCCCGTAACGGTCATCACCGCGCGCCCGTCCTCCTCGCGAACAACGATGCGCAGCGTATCCCCGCCCCGCAAGCTGTCGAGCGCGTCCAGCACCAGGTTGAGGATGATCTGGCGCGCGGCCTGGCGGCCCAGGCGCACGCGCGTCATCCGCTCGCTGCGCTGGTACTCCACCCGCGCCTCGCGGTGCCGCGCCTCCAGGCTCACCAGCTCCATCACCTCGTCCAGCAACTCATCGAGCGTGGTGTCTTCGGGCCCGGCGCGCTCGGGGCGCGACAGGCGCAGCAGCAGCTCGATGCGCTGGTTTACCCGCTCCAGCTCTTCGCCCAGCACGGTGGCGTAGCGCAGCACGTCGGCGCCCACGTCGGCGGGCGCGCGCGCCAGCCGGCGCTTGAGCACCTCCAGGTTGATGACCATGGAGTGCAGCGGATTCTTGATCTCGTGCGCCAGGGCGTCGGCCAGCCGCTCCAGCAGGTCGAGCTTGTTGGCGCGTACCTGCAGGGGGTCGGCGACGACCAGCGTGGCGCCGGAGGCGTCGGTGCGGATGGAGTCGCTCAACGTAATGCGTTTCAGCGTCGGGGCGCCGTCTGTCGGCACGGCCGGAGGGCCGCCTGCCCGGGGGGCCGGCGCCGCGGATCGATGAAAGCCGGCCGCGAAGGCCGCGCTTTCCCGCCGCTGGTTAGCACGTTCCGTTCCGCAGGGAAACGTGCGTGGGGAGTGTGGGAGTGCGAGAGTGCGGGAGTGCGGCGGGAGGAACGCGAAGGGGCGTCGGATTCTTCCGCCGCCCCTGTCGGCCCACGACGCCAGTGATATAGTTGCAGCAGCAGACCCAGAACTTCAGGGAGTGAAGAAACGATCGAAGCCTTTCGCCATCAATCCTGCCTTCAGCGCCTTGTCGCCCGTCCAGAGTAATCCGTCCAGGGCGAGCGTCAGGGCGACCGGTGCAGCGTCGTTTGGATCCACCCCACGGCAGAGCTCGGCAGCCTGCTCCCAACAGGCAGTGGGAATGAGGCCCTCCCTGTACAGCTCTACGATCATGAGAATCGCGTGGTACGCCCGTGCGAGCTCATCCTGATCCAGGCGTGCCGCCGAGACAATCTTCTCCTTGTGCCTGAATATCTCGGCAAGAACGCTCTCCGAGACGTAGAAGCGGCGCTCGCTGGTCAGGGTAGCGATAAAATTGTTGCCCGGACGCAGCAGAGCGGAGAAGAGAATGTTGGCATCGACGACGACGGGAACCTTCTCCGGGCTCACCCGGGCAGCCCCAACCGGCGCCGGGTCTTTTCCCACACGGCGCGGTTGATCTCATCCGCGAGCTCCATCGCGGCCTCTTCCGTCAGCTGGCTCTTCTGCCGGATGGCGTCGAGCTCCAGCAGGGCAAGGAACCGCGAGATCTGCCGCTCCGAAAGCCCGCCACGGCGGAAACGGACCACCACCTCGTCGCCGGTGCTCTCGATGTGAAATGCCGCCTGCGTTTCGATCTCTTCCAGCGCCTGAGCAAGCATGCTCTCCTCGCGGTCCGGGTGGGTCGAATCCATCGAAGCCTCCGGTGAAAGCTCATGCCGAACGGATGTGCCACGCAAGCCACAAATGCATGCGCAGCTTTGGCGCCAGCCGTGGTACGCGCGATGTGGAAACGGACGCTTCACACCTCGCGGATGCGCAACTCGGTGCGAGGGAGGGTGTCGAGCACGTGGAGCGCGTCGAGGAGGCGCACGCGCAGGGTGCCGGGGCCGATGGCGCCGCTGGCCGCCATCTCGCCCGCCAGGCCGAAGAGCGCCAGCGCATAGGCGGAGGCCAGCAGCGGCTCCGGCTCGACGGCCAGAAAGGCGCCGGTGATGCCGGTGAGCGCGCACCCCAGGGCGGTCACGCGCGTCATCATGGGGTGGCCGTGCTCCACGGCGAGCGTCACGCGGCCGTCGGTGACGTAATCCACCGCGCCCGTGACGGCCACCACGCACCCCAGCCCGCGCGCCAGCTCGCGCGCCACGCCCGCCGCCTCGTCGGCGCCGCGGGTGCTGTCGACGCCCTTGGTGCCGCCGATTTCGCCGGCCAGGCTGAGGATCTCCGACGCGTTGCCGCGCACCACCGACGGCTTGCGGCCCGCCAGGTCGCGCGCGGTGCGGGTGCGGTAGAGGGTGGCGCCGGTGCCGACCGGGTCCAGCACCCACGGCGTGCCACGCGCGGTGGCCCGATCCGCCGCGCGCTCCATCGCCTGCACCCAGGCGGGCGACAGCGTGCCGATGTTCACCACCAGGGCGCTGGAGATGGAGACGAAGTCCTCCACCTCCTCATTGGCGTGCACCATGGCGGGCGAGGCGCCGATGGCCAGCAGGGCGTTGGCGGTAACGTCCATCGCCACGTAGTTGGTGATGCAGTGCACCAGCGGCGCGGCCTCGCGCAGGCGGGCCAGCGCGCCCCAGGCATCGAATCGGTCGGTCACGGTACGGTGACTGCTCGGGTGGAGAGACGGAGCGCGGACGGCTCGCGGAAGGGGCAAGTTACGCGATTCACGCGCCGCCGTCAGCAGGTTCGATTTCGAATGCGGCACGGGCACCGGGAAAGACGCTTCGGCGTCGGCGCGGGTGCCTCACGGGGTGTGGCGATCGGACACGGGCCGTGTCGCGGGAGGAGACAGAAATCGCCCCCGGGCGGTGACCCGGGGGCGATTCTCACGATCCGGTCCGACTGCCGCGCGTCAGTGCAGATGCGCGGCGGCGCGGGTCCAGCGAAGGGGCCGGGCCAGCGCGGTACGCAACGCCCGGTAGCGCTCCACGGTCAGCAGCACCTCGTAGCGCCACAGCACCGCGGGCACCTGAAAGGGGTTGATCAGCAGGAACCGCCCGTCGCGCTGGCGGGCGAGCAGGAACGTTCCACCGTCCAGGCGCAATACCATCAGGTGCTCCGTGCGCTGCGCCACGATCCACAGGTGTGCCGCCCAGCCGGCCAGGGCCAGCACCAGCGAGCCAACGAACATCGACGTCATCCTTACCTCCCTCTGGCTGAGTATTCCCAGCGCTTCTCGATCGCTTACACAGCCAACTCCGTGCCCGCGCGGC
>DASTVC010000551.1:0-2427 GCA_035759295.1 Longimicrobium sp.
TCTCCGCGCGCACGTTCCCCGCCGCGCGTCTTGATCTCCATCTCCCTTCACACAGGCGCTTCAATGCAGACCACGCCCGATTCATCCTCCACGCCCAACGCGCACCCGTCCGGCGCGGGCGACGCCGCGATCGTGCGCGCGGCCATCCACCCCGCCATCGGCGTGGCGCGGATGGGGAACAGCCAGGCGGACTTCTACGTGGGCCCCGAGGTGACGGAGCCGCTGCCGCAGCCGCCGGGCTTCATGCACGATGCCTCCGGCGCGCTCAAGCGCCAGGGGGCCCGCTTTCGCGTCTATGGCTACGACGCCGCGGGAAACGTGGTGCGCGAGCTCACCGCGGC
The DNA here is from genome assembly GCA_035759295.1 of Longimicrobium sp. Taxonomy (GTDB): domain Bacteria; phylum Gemmatimonadota; class Gemmatimonadetes; order Longimicrobiales; family Longimicrobiaceae; genus Longimicrobium. The sequence goes on from DASTVC010000551.1 coordinate 342, forward strand.
CGATGCGGAGGTGCGCTGGACCGTGCACGTGGCCAACCACAAGGCGGCCTGGTACCAGTGGGCGATCGCGCTGGACATTCCCGAGGCGGCGGGCACGGTGCTGCCCCTGCGCAACGCCACGGTCACCGGCGCCGGCCGCGCGGGGCTGGCCATCGACCCCGGCCCGCGTTCCATCGCGGGCCCGGACCAGGCGGGGCCCGAGTTCGAGCTCACGGGCAGCTTTCAGGGCACACCCGTGTACCTGGGCGAGCTGCGTACCGACGAGGCCGGGCGGCTGCTGTTCCTGGGCGGCCGCGGCGTGTCGGCCTCGCCCACCGGAATGCCCATCTTCAACAACACCGACGGAAACTCGTTCATCAACGCGGACGGGTGGTACGACGATGCGTCGGACGGGCCGGTGACGGCGCGGGTGACCCTGGGCGGCCGCGCCATTCCCGTCACGCCGGCATGGGTGGTGACCGCGCCGCCCAACTACGCCCCCGAGGCCGTCGCCATCCGCACCCTGTACGACCTGCTCCAGGACCTGTACATCCAGGCGGACTGGACGGTGGCGCCCGCGCCGGTCTCGTTCCGGAACGACGTGTACCCCATCCTGCAGCGCTTCAGCAACCTGCAGTGGGTGAACGCCGGCTTCGCGTCGCAGTTCGGGCGCGGCGGCCCGCACGACTTCAACGACCCGGCGTACGCGCGCACGCTGTCGTGGCTGCCGCCCGCCGGCGGGTACGACGTGCACCAGGAGGTCCGGACGCAGGTGTTCAACGCGTTCCGCAGCCCCACCGGCACCGACGCCAACCAGCTTCCCTGGCCGTGGATCTACGGCGACGCCATGGACAACCCGCCCGGCGACTCGCCGCGCCAGAACGCCACGGTCTCGGCCACGCAGTACGGGGTGCTGCAGTCTTGGGCCGCGGGGCAGTTCGTGGACGACTGGGAGCAGCCGTACGATCCCCCGCGCCGCATCGAGGAGGTGCCGGTGCCGGAGCAGCCGGCCATGCTGGACAAGGCGGCGCTGCACTTCTGCCTGGCCGACGCGTTCCACCCGGGGTGCGAGGTGACCTGGCCCATCCGCCACGCCAGCATGTTCTCGGCGCCGTTCCGCATCCTGCACCGCGCGCCGGGCCAGCCCGCGCCCGACTACGGACCCACGCTCACGCCGGCGATCGCGCTTTCGCCCACGGGCCCGCTGCACGCGCAGGGGCCGGGAGACCTTACGCGGTGGATGGGGCTGCCCTGGCAGGCCGACAGCGGGTTCTGCCGGTCGGGATACCAGACCAGCTACGACCCGTTCATCCCCACCTTCTGGCCGGCGCGCGTGCCCAACGAGGTGCTCACCGCCGACGCGTACGCGGTGGTGCGCGACCCCGACCGCCCGCGGCAGGAGCGGCTGGACGCGTTCACCCGCCGCGCGTCGTGGTGGCGCTGGCTGAGCGCGCCGACCATCACGGGGCAGATGGAGCAGATGGTGGCGATGTTCGGCGACATGGGCGTGGTGGAACTGCGCGAGGGCGTGCCCGATGATCCCGACTTTCCCCCCGTGATGGGCGTGGAGGCGCTGGGCGGCGCCCTGGCGCACGCGGACGCCGCCGCGAAGGCCGCACCCGCCGCGTTGCGGGCCGAGGGAGCGGATGCGCTCGCCGCCACGCGTTCGCCGGTGGAGGCGCTGCGGCACGCCAATGCCCGGCGCGGGGGGTGGGCTTCGCCCGAGCACGCCGAAAAGGCGCCCACGCCGGTGCACCACCCGCGCAAGGCGTGACGGCGAGTTACGCGGCCGTGGTCGCCGGGGGCGGCCCGGCCGGGTGCGCGGCGGCGCTGGCGCTGGCCCGCGCCGGCCGCCGCGTGCTGCTGGTGGACGCGGCCCCCGCCGGGCCCCCTCTGGGCGAGGCGCTGCCGCCGGTGGGGCGCGCGCTGCTGGGCGAGCTGGGGCTGCTGGAGGGGTTCCTTGGCCAGGGGCACGCGCCGTCGCACGGCAACGCGTCGGCGTGGGGGAGCGGCGCGCTGGCGGCGCACGACTTTCTCCGCGGGGTGCACGGGCACGGGTGGCACCTGGACCGCGCCCGCTTCGACGCCGGCCTTCGCGCCGCCGCGC
>DASTVC010000552.1:0-9840 GCA_035759295.1 Longimicrobium sp.
GGCAGGATGGGGCCTTGCGGAATGCACAACGTTCGTGCAAGGTATCGCCTTCCATCCCCCTGCCTCCCTCCGACGGAGCCCTCCATTGCATGGCGTGATCTTCTCCGAGCTTCGCAAGTACGTCGAGCAGCGCCATGGCGGCAAAGCGACGTGGAAGTCGCTGCTGCGCGACGCCGGTCTCGAGCGGCGCATCTACCTTCCCGTGGGAGAGTATCCGGACGCGGAGGCCGTCGCGCTGGTTTCGGCGGCCTCGGCCGCGACGGGGGTGCCGGTGCGGGGGGGTGCTCGAGGACTTCGGCGAGTTCATCGCGCCCGACCTGCTGGGGATGTACCGGTCGCTGGTAAAGCCGGAGTGGCGCACGCTCGATTTCCTGGAGAAGACGGAGGAAACCATCCACCGCGTGGTCCGGCTGAAGGATGCCGCCGCCAAACCGCCGGAGATCCGCTGTGAGCGAACCGCGCCGGACGAGGCCGTCATCCGCTATGCGTCCGCCCGGCGGCTGTGCGGCGTCGCGGTCGGCATCATCCGCGGCGTGGCGGCGCACTACGGCGAGCCGGTGCAGATCGACGAGCCTCGCTGCATGCACCGCGGAGACCCGGAGTGCGAGATCCGGGTGCGGGTCACGTAACGTCCGGCCGCGCACCCGGCGCCGCGGCGAGGGCCGGCTCCAGCGTGCGGGTGCGTGGACGGACCGAAGACAGGCGCGCCCGGCAGAGCGAATCTCTGCCGGGCGCGCCCCGTTCATCCGGGCCGTTGTCTCGAGTCATTGGGATTTCGGACGGCCCCCCGGACGCGCCCACGGCCCCGGGAAGCCGTCGCCGGGACCGGAGAGCCGCGTCCCCGTGACCGTGGCCGCGCCGATGTACACCCGTGGCAGCCATCCCCATCGCCCTACGGCCGGGTTCGGCAGCCGTTCGTTTGACATGAATCGGTGAATGGCAGGTGGGGACGGTTGAACGGCACTGTCGGCCATGGCGCCGTTCGGATCGGCTGGCCTATCATCATGCTCCGGCGGCGTGCAGCCCCGGTCCTCCGCACACCACGGGAATGCGGGATGAAGCCGCCGGCATTGCAGGGCCCTCTTGCGCTCGCCCTGTTCCAGATCGTGGACCAGCCGTTCAACGCGACGGAGTCCGCCGCCATCGCGGCGCGCGTGCTCACGGGCCTGGCGCTGGCGTATCTGGCATACCGGTTCGTCCGTCGCCTGCGCTGGCCGCGGCCGTTCCGTTTCCGCTTTCTGCTCATCCACCTGGTGGCGGCGCCGGCGGGCGGGGCGGCGTGGCTGGTCCTCACCACGGTAGCCGTGGTCCTGATCACCGGCCGCCCCTTCGTCGCGACCATCAGGGATCGGCCGGCAGACTTCCTCGCCATCGGCAGCATTTTCTATGGCGTGATCGCCACGATTGCGTACCTGGACGATGCGGCGGCCCGGGCGGCCCGCGCGGAGGCGGCGGTGGCACGGACGCAGCTCGCCACGCTCCGCGCCCAGCTGCAGCCGCACTTCCTGTTCAACGCCCTGCACACGGTGGTTCAGCTTATTCCGGTGGATCCGGGACGCGCCATGGAGGCGGCGGAGTGCGTGGGGGCCCTGCTGCGGACGGCGCTGGATGAAGAACGCGACGCGGTGTCGCTGGCCGACGAGTGGGCGTTCGTATCCCGCTACCTGGAGATGGAGGGCATCCGGTTCGGCGACCGTCTGCGCGTATCCGCGAACCTCGACTCCCAACTCCTGGACGCGCGGGTTCCCACCTTCGCGCTGCAGACGCTGGTGGAGAACGCGGTGCGGCACGGCGCGGCCCCGCGCGTGGCGCCCACGGACGTCGTGGTCACCGCCACGGGCACCCGCGCGGAGATCGCGCTGTCGGTCCGGAACACGGGGGACGCCGGCTCCGCGCATCAGGCCGACGGCGGCACCGGGACCGGGCTGCGGCGGCTGCGCGAGCGGCTGGAGGTGCTGCACGGCAAGGCGGCGCGGCTTACGTACGGGCCCCTGCCGGAGGGCGGCTTCGAGGCCGTCCTGGTCCTTCCCCGGGAGCGGGCGGACGAATGAAGGTCACGACGCTGATCGTGGACGATGAGCCGGTCGCGCGCGCGGGCCTGCGCGCGATGCTCGGGGCCTTCGACTGGGTGAGCGTGGTGGGCGAGGCAGCCGACGGGGCGTCGGCCGTGGAGGCCATCGACCGCCTGCGGCCGGAGCTCGTCTTTCTGGACGTGCAGATGCCGGGGCTGCTGGGGACCGAGGTCGCGCGCCGCATCCAGCATCACCCCTTCATCATCTTCACGACCGCGTACAGCCAGCACGCGGTGACGGCCTTCGAAGTGTCGGCGGTGGACTACCTGCTGAAGCCGTTCGGCGCCGTGCGCCTGGCCTCGGCGATGGAACGGGTGCGTTCGTCGGTCGGCGAGCCGGCGCCCGCCGGCGTGCTGGAGCGGTTGAGCGGCACCCTGGCCGGCGGGCCCATCACCCGCATCTTCGTACGGACGGGAGGCGCGCTCATTCCCCTGGCTGTTTCCAGCGTGTCACGGTTCGACGCCGAAGGGGATTACGTGTTCGCGTACGTCGGAGGCACGCGCCACGTCCTGAGCCTGCCGCTGAGCCGGCTGGAGGAGCGGCTGGACCCAGCCCGCTTCGTGCGCGTGCACCGAACCCACATCGTGAACCTGGACCACGTCCGCGCCTTCCGCCCCGATGCACGCGGCAACCTCCGCGCGGAGCTGGCCGACGGCGCGTACGTCCCGGTGAGCCGCAGCCGGGCACAGGCGCTCCGCAGTCTCGGGCTGTAGGCAGGCAGGCTCCGCGCCCGCGCGGTGTGGCGCTGCCACACCATCTTCAACTGCACTGGGGCATGCCCGGCAGATCCACATCACCAGGGCCATTGGCGAGGCGAAGAGGCGATCCCAGGGGCAGCGTCCGCGCCGAGCCCATACCACGGCCGCCGCGGTTCGCAGGGTTGTTCTCCCACGGCTGCCGCGTGGTTCAACCAGTCGGTCTCAGGCGGCGAGTCGTCGCACAACGTCTCTCGCGCCCCTGGGATGCCCGGTCAGGAGGGGGAAGGTGGACGGCGCTGCAGTCCCATCAGGCCGCGTGAACCATTCTGTCTACCTCGAGTGCAGAATGGGGTTGAGAGGACCGCCGGTTCAGATCCGGCCGTCCCGACCGGGGAAAGCGACGGCCCTGCAACGGTCTCCGTTACAGGGCCTTCAACCTGTCGCATCGGGTTTTCGGCCTGGTCGTGCAGCGCAACCGGATCCGGTAGATCTCCCGATGCCAGGGAGCGTTCAGGGCCCCCCGGCGGTCGCCGCCTGGAAGCGGACGCCACCCATCCTGCCTGCGCTCGAACAGCGGCGGCCACTCCGCGCCCCCATAGGGAGCGCCGGTGCGGCGAGTGGCTCGTCGGCGGCTCGGCCGGACGAAGCCGTCCGGCCCGCCGCTACCAGGTGATGGACGCGCCAGGCGGTCCGACGTCGGCCTTCGGCGCCCGCTGCACGTCGGCGACGCCGGCTACGCCTTTCACCGCCTCGGCCACGTCGTCGCTGGCCGAGCCGAGAATGGACTTGAACTCGGCGATCACCTCACCCACTTCAAAGCCGTGCTCCTTCAGCTTCTTCGCCACGTCGTGGATCGGCTGGTCGCCGGACGTGGTGACGGTCCACGAGCTGCGCTGGGACATGGTTGCCTCGAGAGAAGAGCGGAACCCGGCCGGGGAGCGCACTCCCCGGCCAAGCCCTTTCACTGCAAGAGTCAGGCTCTTACGGCGCCTGCACGAGCCCCGCGCCCACCCGCGTCGCCGGGAACGGGAGGCGCCGGGCGGTGGCCTGCAGCCTCTGCCAGAGCGCCCGTCCGCGCAGGCTGGCGGAGCTCTGCGCCCACAGCGCGGCGCACCCGGCCACGTGGGGCGTGGCCATGCTGGTGCCGCTGATGGTCCGGTACCGGAGCGGCCGCAGCCACGTGGAGAAGATGTCCCGCCCCGGCCCCGCGATCTCGATCTTCCCGAAGTTGGAGAACGACGAGGGACGGAGGTCGGGGTCCAGGGAGGCCACCGACATGATGGTGGGAGAGTTCGCCGGCGAGCCCGTGGGGGCCGCCTCGTTCCCGGCCGCCGCGATGATCAGCAGCCCCGCGTCCAGCGCCGCCTGGCCCGCGTTGGTGTACGCGGGGACCGGTCCGCCCGAGCCGCCCAGCGACATGGAGATCACCTCGCAGCGGTTCGCGACCGCCCACCGCATCCCCATCAGCACGCTGCCGTCGACGCTGACGCCCGAGTTGCTGAGCACCTTGCCGATCGCGATGTTGGCCCGGAAGCCGATGCCGTAGCGCGGCGTGGTCCCCGCGGGCGCCTGCGGGCCGCACGCCGTGCCCGTGCAGTGCGTGCCGTGGCCGTGAAGGTCCTGCACCGGCTGGCCGACGAACTGCTTCGACAGCACCGGCCGCCCCGCGAAGTCCGGGTGGCCCAGGTCCAGCCCGGTGTCGAGCACGGCCACCCTGATCCCCGCGCCGTTGCGCGTGCTGGGCGGGACCTTGCAGGCGATCAGCCCCCACGTCGCCCCCACCACCAGCGCCTCTTCGTCCGGCACCTCCACGCGCGGCCGCCTGACCTCGCCCAGGTCCGCGGCGATCGTCTCCGCCGCGGCCAGGAAGCCGCGCATGTATTCGCTGGGCGAGGCGCTCTCCAGGCCGGCGAAGCCGCGCAGGTACTCGGCCGGGGTGTTCCCCGCGAAGACGAAGCGCTCGGGGTCGATGGAGTCGACCGGGCTGTCGGCGGCCATTTCCGTCATCTCGGCCCGGATTCCCATCTGCCGCTCCCGCGCGGCCTCGCCCCCCACGATCGCGACGCCGATCTCCGGCATGACGAGGGAGTCGGCGTCGCCGGCCGCTTCCAGCGTGTCGTTTTCGGAGAAGTCGCGTGCGTCGGCGACGCGCATCCCCTGGGCGCCGAACGCCCTGACACCCTCCTCGGTCGCGCCCTCCTTGAAGGTGACGAGGAAGCGGCCCGTCTCCATGCTGTCGTCGCCGCGCTCCAGCGCGGCAAGGAACATCGCCTCGACGGGGGAAGAAACGCCCTGTGCCGAACTGGTGCTCACGGGGCGGCTGCTGGATCTCTGCGCCATGACTGCCTCCTGTGCCAGGAAGGACGAAGACGTGCCGATGATGGGTGGGCGGCACCGCGGCTCTCGATTAGAGGGGCGTGCGCCGGGGTTTTCGCGGCCTGGAAACGTCTCGCGCAGAGGGAGCAGAGGAACCGGAGAACCGCGTCTGGTTTCTCTGCTTCCTCTGGGTGAACCCGTCTCTTTGCCTGGATGCATGCCGACGAGAGGCCCGCCGGGTCAGCGGCGGGCCTGCGAGTGTGGACCGCGTGAGCCGGGGTGATCAATCGCTTTCGGCCGCGAGCGCCGTCTCCGCCGCGCGAGGAGTTCTCTCCCGCCTCCGCCGTTCTGTTTCTTCTCCGCCTCTCGCCCGCCCTGCAAAAGTTGACTTGCCTTTCGAAACGGGGCCGAGCACTTTTCGCCGCCCGTTCGTCCATCGGCGGTGCCGCTTTCATTTCATCATTCAGAGGAACGTCATGAAGAAGCTGAAGCTGGAGCTGGACGCGCTGGAGGTGGACTCCTTCCGTACCTCGTGGCTGGACCACCGGGAGGGCACCGTACACGGCGCGGTCTCCGGCACAGGTGCTACGCAGTGCGGTGGCATCCAGACGTGCGCAGGCGACTGCGTGATCTCGGCCGACGGTGCCACACAGTGCGGCGGCGACAACACGTGCGGCGACGACTGCCAGGTCTCCGCCGGCGCGGCAACGCAGTGCGGCGCCGTCCAGACGTGTGGTGCCGGCTGCACGGCGTAACGCAGGCGCCCCGCTCTGGCGACCGTCGGGCGGGCAGTGACAACCGCTGCCAAATTCACGCGGAGATGCGGAAGGATGGAGAACCGCATCTACCCGCAGGTTTCCATTTTTCCCGCGGAGGCCTGACAATCGGGCTGCAGGGGATGCGGAGCCGTCCATACTTTCGGCAGAAGGCAAGGCTTGCGCACTCTGGCGCACCAACAGAAGCCCGGGGTCCATGACGGACCCCGGGCTTCATGCAACCTGGCAATCACCACTCCGGCCGAGGGTGGCCCGCCAAAAAATGCCGCCCCCGCCCTACCCTCAATACTTCACTTCGCAGCCGTAGGGCTGGGTCTGGGCGACCGCGATCGGCTGGCCGGCCATGCCCGCGTCGAGCGCGGCGCGGACGTAGTTCGTGGCTCCCGCGATGGCCTTGGGGCTCGACGTCCGCCGGTCGTCGATCGCGCCGGCGTAGCGAAGCACACCCCGCGGATCGATGATCGCGTACTGCGGCGTGTTGCGGGCGCCGTAGAGCCGTCCGAGCACGCCCGCCGTGTCGCGGATGATGGCGGTCGGCGCGGCGCCCCTGTCGCGGGCCATGTCCTCGGCCTTTTTCGCCGACGTGTACCCCTGCCTTCCCGGACCCGACGACACGACCGAGAGCCAGACCACCCCGCGCTTCGTGTACTCCTGCTGCATCGCCTGCGTGTTCCCCACGCCGTTCACCAGGGCGTAGTGCTTCCTGGTGTACGGGCATCCATGGTTGAACCATTCGAGGACGATCCACTTTCCGGCGTAGCCGGCAAGCGAGTGCGATGCGCCGCGCGTATCGACCGCCGTGAACGCCGGCGCTGCGGTGCCGACGGTCAGCAGGTCCGGCAGGCTCTCCGGGTCCGCTTTGGCGGCCATCATCCGCCGCACGGAGAAGCCGCCGAACAGCAGAACGGCAACGGCAGCCGCGGCGAGGATGCGGAGTTTGCGGGAGCGCCGCGCGGGTGTGGTCGTGGAAGTCATGGGTTTGCCTCGAAGGATGATGAGGATACGATGCGGCCGCTCGTCAGCGCGGCCGGGGTCTGGACGGGGGACGGTGACGCCGCGGCGCGCTGGAACGCGCCGGTCACGATGCCGGAGGTCAGCAGCGTGGGCAGGATGATGGGCGCCGCATCGCGCGCCCGCGGGTAGATGACGACGAACGGCACGCTGCTGCGCCCGAACGCGGCCAGCGCGCGCGTCACGTCGGGGTCGCGCGTGGTCCAGTCGGCGCGGAGGAGCGTGACGTGGTGGTCGCGGACCGCCACGCGAACGGCCTGCGATCCGAACGCGACGTGCTCGTTGACCTTGCACGTGAGGCACCAGTCCGCCGTGAAATCCAGCAGTACGATGCGGCCGCTGTCGCGCTGTGCTTCCAGCAGCTCCGCGCTGTACGGCCGCCACGCCAGCGCGCCCCCTGCCCCGCCTGCCGGCGCCGCGCTCCCCGCCTGCACCACGCCCTGGGTCAATCTACTCTGCGCACCTGCACCCCAGACGAGCGCGACGGCGCCGGCGGCGGACGCGATCGCGAGCCCCTGCGCGAGCCGGCGGCGGCGCGTCGGCGCCGCGAGGGTGCCGAAGCGGCCGAGCGCCCACAGCCCGAACGCGAGCAGGGTGCACGCGGCGAGCAGCGCCACCAGCGCGCCCACACCCGCCTGCCGGCCCAGCACCCAGGCAAGCCACACGACCGTCGCGAACAGCGGAAAGGCGAGCAGCTGGCGGAGCGTGACCATCCACGCGCCCGGCCTGGGCAGCCATGCGCGCAGGCGTGGCACCGCGGCGACCAGCGCCAGCGGCCACACCAGGCCCAGCCCCAGCGCCGTGAACACCACGAACGACGCGGCCGCCCCCGCCGTGACCGCGTACGCGACCGCCGCCGCGAGGAACGGGGCGGAGCACGGCGTCGCCAGCGCGGTGACGAGCACGCCGCTCAGGAAGGCTTCCACGCCGCGGGGCGCACGGCTCGCCGCGGCGGAGAGACGCCCGCCGACCGGCACCAGGTCGAACACGCCCATCAGGTTGAGCCCCGCCGCGAAGATGACGAGCGAGAGCACGCCGACCACGGCGGGATTCTGCAGCTGGTAGCCCCATCCCACTTCCGCGCCCGCGGCGCGCAGGGCGAGCAGCACGCCCACCAGCGCCCACATCGACACCAGCACGCCCGCCCCGAACAGCACCACGTGCCGCCGCGCCGTCCGCCCGTCGTGCGCGGCCGCTTCCGCGATCCCCAGCGCCTTGATGGAGAGCACGGGGAGCACGCACGGCATCAGGTTGAGCAGCGTCCCGCCCAGCAGGGCGAGCAGGCCCGCGACCGCCAGCGCGGCCCATCCTCCGGCCGCGCCGGGCGCGGGTGGCGCGACGGCGGCGAGCTGCGCCCTGGCGACGACCGGCGCATCGACTTCCAGCAGCATGCGCGGCGCGGCGCCGCCCGCCCCGGCCGCGGTGTCGATCGCGAGCACCCCGGTGATGCGGGATGGGGTCCCGGCCGCATACGCAGAGCGAGCCATCCGCAGCTCCAGGCCCGTCGGGATCGCGCGCACCACGGGTTTCGCGGCGTGGTCGATCACTCCCGCCGAGTCGATGAAGAACCGCACGCGCGGCGCAGTCCCCACCGCGGCGATCGCGGCTTCCCCGGGCGGATACACGTGCAGCAGCACCCCCGCGGAATCGGCCGCCGCGCGGAACGTCCAGCCGTCCCGCCGCGCCGGGATGCGCGCGGCCTCCGCCGCGAACACGCGGGCGACCGCCTCGTCTGCGACCGTCCTGGCGGCGACGGGCAGGGTGAGCGCGACGTCCACATCCCCCGAGAAGCACTCCTCCAGGCACACCACCCACGTGACGGACGCCTCGAGCTTCGCCGCCGATCCCACGCGCGCGGACGGCGGCACGTGCACCGCGCCCAGCAGGTGCACCTCGCGCTCGTAGCCGTACGACGCCAGCGGTGGCGATTCGATCCGTTCCGGGGTGGGCCAGCGGAGCGGCGCGGGGGCAAAGCCCTCCGGCAGGCGCCAGGTGACGACCGGCGCGCTGCCCACGTCGCCCGCGTGGCGCCAGTAGGTGTGCCACCCCGGGTTCGGGCGCAGCCGGATCGCCACCGGGATCGTGTCCCCCGGCGCCACCGTCCGGACGGCGCTGCGGAGCTCGACCTCGACGGGACGGTCCGGGCCGGCCGGCACCCGCGACGGCGACGACTGCCCCGGGACCGACACCGGAAGCATCGCCGCCGCGAGGACGGCGAGGAGAACGCGATTGTGGATCATCATTACGATGGATGATTGCGTTTCGGGTGCACGCGGGCCGGCCTCGGAATGACAGCCGTGGCGGATCGGCGATCTTTCTCCCGTCTGCCGCCGCCGGCCACGGCGCGTGGCGCGATGCGGCCTCAGCGGACCTTCCGCAGGCGCCGGTCGGGGCTGCCCGCCTGCTGCGCCAGGAACCCGACGACCTGGCCCTGCGCATCGGCCAGGAAGGTGATGGCGGTCCCGGAACCGGCCCTCCCGACCGTGTAGGTCGCCCCCGACTGGTGCACCAGCGGGCTCTTCCCTCCCCCGGGCGGCGTGAGGACAAAGGCGCCTTCCTCCCAATCGACCGTGAAGCGGCTCGGACCCGATCCCAGCGCGTACTCGCCCACGAACTGCCGGCGGGCTTCCTCTCCGACGATCCCGGTGGCCGGCGTCGCGGCGACGGCGGGCTCCGGCGCCGGTGTGCGCGTGGCAGGCGGCGTGTAGCCCAGCGCCAGCGCCGCGATCGCGTGGGTGCCGCCGGGGGCGACACGCGGGTAGACGTTGTACAGGATCGTCACCGACAGCGAATCCGCCGGGTACCAGCCGTGCTCCGAGACGAATCCCCCCACGTCCTGGCCGCCGTGCGTGATGGCCGGGCCGCCCCACGGCGCCGGGCCGACGCTGAGCCCGAACCCGTAGCCCGCCGGGATCGCCGCGCCGCGCGGCGTGGTCATCGCCCTGTAGGAGGCCTCGGAGAGCACCC
>DASTVC010000553.1:0-5068 GCA_035759295.1 Longimicrobium sp.
CCGCGTACGGCGCCCGGATCCGGAGCGTTCCGGGCGCCGCACGCGGCCAACCTTCCATTTTTTCACAGGAGGCGATACGTGTCCGAGACCTTTACCCAACCGGTGTCCGCCGGACTGCTGCGGGTGCTGGCCCAGGCCGCGGAGGGGTATCCCAACCAGGGACCGATGTACTTCGTGGCTCTGTACGAGCCCGCCGCCAACGGCAGCTTCGAGGTGAGCCCCTGGTGGTCGATGGAGGAGGCGCAGGCCGTTGTGGACGATCTGAACGCAAAGGCAAAGGCAAACGCATTCGCGGTGTTCGGGCCGTTCGACACCACGCTGCCGTACCCCACCAATCCGGCGCAGGAGACGGTGTCCTCGCTGCAGGTGGCCACCGCGGCGGCGGGGGGAGGGGTGGGCACCACCTTCGGCATGGGCGGCGCGCAGATGTACGACGCGGTGTTCTTCAGCGCCGCGGCCGTGATCAAGTTCGCGGTGCCGTACTACACCCGGGTGTACTCGCCCGAGTTCGCCGAGACCATGCTGCAGTCGTTCCTGGAGGCGCCGCTCGCCATGACGGTGCACCTGCCCTGGTCGGAGTACGGGGAGATGGAACAACAGGGGACGCTGAACGTCTCCGAGACGGCGCCGGCCGCGGGCGGGGCGCCCGGCACCGCGCTTCCGGGGTGGATGCCGGCCGTCTTCGAGCGCGACGCGGAGCTGGGCTACCGCGCGAAGCTGATCCCTCCGCCCTGCCCGCCGCGGGAGTAACGCCCCCGCGGCCGGCGCCCCGTCACGGCCGCGCCAGGCCGCGGAACGCCGGCTCGCGGGCCACGTACCCGCGCAGCACGGGGCGGCGCGCCACGAAGGTGTCCAGCAGGGCGGCCGCGCGGCGCCGGTCGCCCAGCAGGAGCTGCAGGTACGCCTCGTCCCACAGGTACGAGGTCAGCACCTCGGGGTCGCCCCGCACCGCCGCGCGGGCCCGGGCCGAGACGGCCCGCGCGCTGTCGGGGAGCCCCGCGCGGGCCAGGACGGCGGCCACCATCATCCGCCGGAACACGGGCGAGTAGGGGCGGGCGGCCGCGGCGGCGGTGGCGGGCGGATCCACCCGGTCGGCCGCGGCCAGCAGCCGCCACGCTGAGTCCGGCCGCGGCACGGCGGAGGTGTCGCGGGCCAGCAGCACCAGCTCGCACTCGCGAAAGCGGTAGTCCAGCGGAAAGCCGCGGCGCCCCTCGGCGCACCAGTGCCGGGCGCGGGGCAGGTCTCCCAGGGTGAGCGCGGTGCGGTAGAGCCGTTCGGCGCCCACCTCGGCCACCTGCAGGTAGGCGTCGGCCTCGCGGGCGCGGCGCGCGGCCAGGTCCCCCTCGGCCAGGTCTCCCCCCAGGCGCAGCAGCTGTCCCAGCGTTCCCCACGCCGACGCCCGCTCCGGGTCCGCCGCCACCACCGCGCGCAGCTCGCGCTCGGCCTGGGCCAGCCAGGGCCGGTCCCGCGCGGCCTCGGGCGCGGCGAGCACCATCAGCCAGAGGGCGGTGCCGCGCAGCTCGCGCGCGTCCACGTCGCCGGGGCGGCGGCGCAGCACCTCGTCGGCGCGCGCGAGCGCCTGCTGGTACACCGGCAGCTGCCGCGGCACGGGCGTAATCCGGCCCCGCTCCAGGGCCAGCCACCCCCGCAGCAGCACCGGCTCGCTCCATCCCCCGTCCAGCCGCTCCGCCCGCGCCGCCAGCGAGTCGCCCGCCTGCAGCACCCGCAGCGCGGCCGCCATGTCGCGGGGGTGGGCGCTCCGCGCCAGCTCGCGCCCGTCGGTGCGCGCCTGGCTGGCGCGCAGCACCAGCTCCAGCGCGCGCGGATCGCCCGCCTCGCGGCGCAGGCGGGTCATGCGGATCTCCTGCCCCACCCGGCGGCGCAGCGCGGCAGAGACCTCCGCCGCTACGGCGTCCTGCAGAGCGAACAGGTGGCCGGGGTCCAGCGGCAGCACCACGGCGCGGCTTTCCAGGTGCACCTGGGTGTTGGTGTCGATCAATTGCACCGTCACCCGCACGCTGTCGCCCGAGCGCTGCACGCTCCCCTCCACCAGCGTGCCGGCGCGCAGGTCGGCCGCCAGGGAGTCCATGGGCACGGCGTGCTCGTGGTACGGCCGCACGCCGTTGCGCGAGACCACGTCCAGCGCCTCTACCTGCGCCAGCTCGTGGATCAGCATCTCCGTAAGCCCGTCGGCCAGGTAGCCCAGCTCGCCGCCGGGGGAGTGGTCGTCCAGGTAGAGCACCGCCACCCGGCGCGGATCGTAGCGGGGAGCCTCGGGAGCGGCGGCAGGGCGGGAGATTGCGAGCGCCGCGACGACCAGCGCCACGGCCGCGCCCCCCGCCGCGGCGGCACGGCGAGGGCCCCACCGGCGCGCGCGGGCACCGGATTCTGCCGTGGCAGCCGCGGGGGGCGCGGCGAGCTCCGGCGACTCCACCGCCACAGGCGCGGGCGGCGCGGCGGATCCCGTCGACTCCGCTGAGGCCGCCGACACTTCCCGCGCGGAATCCACCGCTTGGCTCGCGGGCGCGTTCTCCGCTTCCGCGGTGCCGGCGGCCTCCGGGTCAGCGGCTGGGGCGGCGGTCGCCTGCGCCGCCTGGGCGAGCGCGGGGGCGGGCTCGTCGCGCAGGCGCTTCACCAGCGCGGCCAGCTCGCGGTCGGGCTCGGCGCCCAGCTCCTCGCGAAGGAGCACGGCGTGCGCACCGGCGAATCGCAGCGCCGCCATGCGGTCGCCCGCGGCGTCCAGCGCGCGCACCAGGCGCAGCGCCACGCGCGAGCTGTAGCGGTCGTGCGATGCCAGCCGCCGCCACCACTCCACCGCCGCGGCGGCGTCGCCCCCCGCCTCGGCGGCCATGGCGAGCCCCTCCAGCGCCTGCGCGAACAGGCGCGAGAGTCGGTCGCGCTCGCCCTCTGCCCAGCGCTCGAACTCGGGCGCGTCCGCCACGTAGAAGCCATCCAGGAACGCGCCGCGGTAGGCGCGCACCGCATCCTCCGGCCGTCCTGCCGCCACGGCCTCCTCGAAGTCCGCCACGTCGCTCCCCACCACCGCGGGGTTCAGCGCGATCTCATCCCCCATGGCCGTGAACAGCTCTTCGGCCAGGTCCTTCCGCAGCACGTACAACGCTTCGGACAGGGTGTGGCGGGCGGCGTCGGCGGGGCTCTCGGGCCAGAGCAGGCCGATGATGCGCTCGCGGCCCACCGGCCGGCCACGCGCCACGGCCAGGATGGAGAGAAGCGCCAGGCGGCGCCGGTACGCGGCGCGACCTGTCACCGGCCCCTCCGGCCCCTGGAGCACGGGGTCGCCCAGCAGGTGAAGAACGAAAGCCGCCATCATGAAGCCGCCTGATGACTACGGAGAAGGGAGCCCGCCTGGCGAGCACGCGGACCGGACATGGAAACAAACGAGGATGCCGGCGGATAGATAAGGCCGGCTGGTGGCGCGAGCAACGCCCGTCGCGCGCCGGGCCGCGCTCCCCGCACGACGCCGGGTCGCGAAGGCGCGATGCATGCGGCCGCGTCCGCTCTCGAGCAGTTGGCGGGTGGATTCGTCGATCCTGCGATGTGCGGAATGAATTCCCAGAGTTTATTGTGCAGTGAAGAGAAACGTTCCGCACGCTCACGGATCGACGACCGGCTACGAGCATCCGCGAGTAGATTTCTCAGTCGGCGCCAAACTATAGCCTGAAAGAGGAACTCTGCGCGGCGCCTCCTTCGAAATGACAGATTCCGGCGCGACTGCACAACATTCCGAAATTCGGTATGAGAAGCCGGTCTCTCGTGGGCGTGGACTGAGAGGCGTGATAAAAGACAGGCCTTCCGGAAGCATCCGGAAGGCCTGTGCGACGTTTATCCCCTCTCCCACGCAGTTTGTGGAAGAGGGCAGGCGAGGAACGAGCCGGGTGAGGGCCTAGTCCCGCGCCTGCCGGCCGTCGCCGCGGTAGCGTTCCAGGCCGGTGCCCAGGACGCGGCGGGAGTAGCCGTTCTCGGGGTTGCGGCCGCGGCGCAGGTCGCGGTCCACGGCGCCTTCGCCACGGTTGTAGGCCAGCAGCGCAAGCCGCAGGTCGTCGTACTTGTCGATCAGCCGCCGCAGGTAGCGGAATCCCGCCGCCAGGTTGGCCTCCGGCTGCATGATGCGCTCGGGGCTGGTCATCCCCCGGTCCAGCCACCGCGCGGTGAACGGCATGAGCTGCGTAAGGCCCAGCGCGCCGGCGTGGCTGCGCGCCCGCGGGTTGAAGTTGCTCTCCGCGCGCACCAGGCGGAACCCCAGCTCCGGATCCAGCCCCTGCGCCTCGGCCGCGTCCTGGATGGTGCGCGCCAGCTGCGGGCTGATGCGGTAGCGCGCCGCGAACGCCACCGGCCCGCCGTCCAGCGTGCGCAGCCGCCGCGCGCCGTCGCGCAGCCACCGCCAGAAGTCGCCCTCCGGCCGCTCGACGGGCGGAAGCGCCTTTTCCCGCGGCGCGGCCACCCGGTGCGGGGGCGGGGATGGAGCCGCGGGCTCCGGCTGCTGGGCCGCCGCGGGCGTTCCCGCGCAGAACGCGGCCAGCGCCAGCAGCGCGGGCGCGCGAACGCCGTACATCCACCGACTGGCTGTCGTGCTCAAGTCGTCGCCTCCCGGGTCTGGTCAGCTGCTCGACTGCATGAGGACGGCGCACATGATGGGATGCCGAGGCGCGAGGGGCAAGCGTGACGGGGTGACGGGGTGACGGGGTGACGGGGTGAACGGGTGAACGGGTGAACGGGTGAACGGGTGAACGGGTGATGGGGTGATGGGGTGATGGGAGACAGGGCGAAGGTCGTCGCGACCCTCGGGGGCCCTCTCCCCCGACCGGCCTTTCGCTCGTTCCTCGCGACGGCGGTCGACCCCTCCCCCAACTTCGGGGGAGGGGTGGTGTTTCCTCAGCAATTGTGCGCACAAAAACCCCTCCCCCGCAGTTTGGGGGAGGGGTCGCCGCGAGCCGCGAGGAACGAGCGGCGAAGTCGGCGGGGGAGAGGGCCCCAGCGGAAACGCGCCACCACACCCTTACACTCTCGCACTCTCGCACTCTCGCACTCTCGCACTCCCGCACCCTCA
>DASTVC010000554.1:0-3590 GCA_035759295.1 Longimicrobium sp.
GACGGCGACGGGTCGTACGCGCTGGGGATCGTGGAGCTGGGCGCGCGCTACGGATTCGGCAGCGGGCCCAACGCCGCGCTGCGGCTGTACGGCGAGTTCGGCCTGTCGGGGACCGCGCTGTCGGATGAGGCCACGCTGGACGGGGAGGACGTGGAGTTCACCTTTTCCGGACCCGCGATCATGCTGGGTGGCGGCGTGGAGTACGACCTGAACCAGAGCGTGGCCGTGGACGTGGGGATGATCCTTGGCAAGGGCCGCTTCACCACGCTGGAGATCAATGGCGAGAGCTTCGACGACGCCGAGGAACTGGACTTCACCACCGTGCGGCTGAACGCGGGCATCGTCTTCCGCCCGTAGACGGATTACCGGATCCGGAAGTACACCCAAAGAATCCAGCGGCCGGTGTCATTCTGAGGGAGGCGCGCGCTCGGTCCCTTCCGATTGCACCGTCGCCTGTGCGCCGACCGAAGAATCTTTATGCTGGGCGCTCGATCCCGTCGGCTACGTCGGCTTCGGCGCGAGGAGCCCCACCCGTTCCCGATAAAGATTCTTCGGTCGGCGCCACGGTCCTGGAGCGTAAAGACGGTTTTGCGCGGCGCCTCCCTCAGAATGACAGTAATCTTCCGGACGCGCTTTCTGCGGATTCGCTACGAGCTCGTTGTTCGGTACGGTCCAGCGTGCCGCCTCCCTCAAGGAAATCGACGGCTCTTTCCGGATTTTCGTAATACACACGCCCGGAAACGGACGCGGAGCCGCGGAGGAGCAATCTCCTCCGCGGCTCCGCGTCGTTTCCCGTGGCCGGCTTACGCCGGGACGGGCTCAGCGGCGACGAGGGAATCCTCGAACTCGCTGAAGTCGGGGTCCGCCAGCTCGGTGTAGACGGGGTTGGAGAGGTAGCGCTCGCCGAAGTCGCAGATGATGGAGACGATCAGCTTGCCCTCCATCTCCGGCCGCGCGGCCACCTGCAGCGCCGACCAGGTGATGGAGCCCGACGAGATGCCGGCGAAGATGGCCTCCTCGCGTGCCAGCCGCCGCGCGGTGGCGATGGCGTCGTCGTTGGTGACGGTGACCACCTCGTCGAAGATCCCCGTGTCCAGGTTGCCGGGGATGAATCCGCCCCCGATCCCCTGCTGCTTGTGCGGCGCGGGCTGCCCGCCCGAGATCACCGGGCTTTCCGCCGGCTCCACGCAGACGATGTGAATGTCGGGCTTCTTCTCCCGCAGGTAGCGTCCGGCGCCGGTGATGGTGCCGCCCGTGCCCACGCCGGCCACGAACACGTCCACCTTGCCGTCCGTGTCCGCCCAGATCTCCGGGCCGGTGGTGCGGTAGTGGATGGCCGGGTTGGCGGGGTTGTCGAACTGGCGCGGCACCCACGCCCGGTCGCCCAGCTTCGCCCCGATCTCCTCCGCCCGCGCGATGGCGCCCTTCATCCCCTTGGGCCCCTCGGTGAGCACCACCTTGCATCCCAGCGCGCGCAGCATGTTGCGGCGCTCGATGGTCATCGTCTCCGGCATGGTGAAGATGCAGCGGTAGCCGCGCGCCACCGCCGCGTACGCCACCCCGATCCCCGTGTTGCCGCTGGTGGGCTCAACCACCACCATGCCGGGGCGCAGGGTGCCGCGCTCGATGGCGTCGTCAACCATCGCCGCGCCGATGCGGTCCTTGACGGAGTTGAAGGGGTTGAAGCCCTCGTGCTTGATGACGACGCGCCCGGGGAGCCCCGCGCCCAGGCGGTTGAGCTGGATGAGGGGCGTGTCGCCCATGGTCTGCGTGACGTCCGGGTAGATCTTTCCGCGCGGCATCGGGTCCTCTCGTTCTCACCGGCAGGGTGGTGGCGTTCCGCGCGCATCCGCATGGGGACGGACGGCGGGAGGGGATGGCCCGTGGCGGGCGGGCCGTGCTTGTGATAGCGTTTGCCGCCAGTTCCGTTCCGCGTCCCCGCGCGAACGTCCCCCTGTCGCGCGCGGCCACGGACGCTTATCGTCCAGTGTTAAGTTTTTAGCATCCCTCTCTTCCCCGTCTGCAGCCATGCGAACCACGCTGCCCTATCTGGCGCTCCTCGCCGCCGCGATCGCCGCGGCGCCCGCCCCCGGCCAGACCCTGCCGTCGCCGCCGGTGGCGCGGGTGGTCCCCAGGACCGACACCGTGCACGGCGACGTGCGGGTGGACAACTACTTCTGGCTGCGCGACCGAGCCAACCCCGACGTGATCCCCTACCTGGAGGCCGAGAACCGCTACACCGACACGGTGATGGCGCCCACCCGGCAGCTGCAGGAGACGCTGTACCAGGAGATGGTGGGGCGGCTGAAGCAGACGGATACCAACGTGCCGGACCGCATTGGCCCGTACCTGTACTACTCGCGCACGGTCGAGGGGCAGCAGTACCCCGTCTATGCGCGGCGGCGCGGCGGCATGGACGCGCCGGAAGAGGTGATCCTGGACCAGAACCAGATGGCGCAGGGCAAGCGCTACTTCAGCCTGGGCGCGTTCAGCGTCAGCCCCGACCACCGGCTGCTGGCGATCTCGGTGGATACGACCGGCTCCGAGCGCTTTACGCTGATGGTGAAGAACCTGGAGACCGGCGAGTTCCTTCCCGAGCGGGTGGACAGCCTGGGCTTCGGGGCTACCTGGGCGGCGGACAACCGCACGCTCTTCTACACCCGGACGGACGAGGCCAACCGCCCCGACCGCATCTATCGCCACACGCTGGGAACGCCGGCGTCGCGCGACGCCATGGTGTTCCACGACCCCGACGTGCTGTTCCGCGTGGGCGTGTACCGCACCAAGGACGACCGGTACCTGGTGATCTCCAGCGGCAGCTACACCACCTCCGAGGCGTGGGTGGCGCCGGCCGACCGTCCCGGCGACGCGTTCCGCGTCGTCTCGCCGCGGCAGAAGGACCTGCTGTACAGCGTGAACCACCAGGACGGCCGGTTCGTCATCCGCACCAACGCCGACGGCGCCAACAACTTCAAGCTGGTCACGGCGCCGGAGAGCGACCCCTCGCGCGCCCGCTGGACGGAGCTGGTGCCCAACCGCGAGACGGTGCTGCTGGACGGCTTCGACGTGTTTCGCGACTACCTGGTGCTGTACGAGCGCACCAACGCGCTGCGGCAGATCCGCGTCCGTCCGCTGCGCGGCGGCGAAGAGCACGTGATCGCCTTCGACGAGACGGTCTACACGGCCTCGCCGGGAAACAACCCGGAGTACAACACGTCGACGCTGCGCTTCGGCTACCAGTCGATGGTGACGCCGTTCGCCGTCTACGACTACGACATGGCCACCCGCCGCCGCGAGCTGCGCAAGCAGAACGAGGTGCTGGGCGGGTACGATCCCTCGCAATACGCCACCGAGCGCACCTGGGCCCGCGCCGAGGACGGGGCCATGGTCCCCGTCTCCCTGGTCTACCGGAAGCCGCTGGTGCGCGACGGCTCGCGCCCCCTGCTGCTGTACGCGTACGGCTCCTACGGCAGCAGCACCGACCCCACCTTCTCCACCAACAACCTGAGCCTGCTGGACCGCGGGGTGGTGTTCGCCATCGCGCACGTGCGCGGCGGGCAGGAGATGGGGCGCGCCTGGTACGACCAGGG
>DASTVC010000555.1:0-10482 GCA_035759295.1 Longimicrobium sp.
GCGGCGGCTGCCAGACGGGGGCGATCGCCTTCCTCATCGATCTTCCGCATCGCCGCTCCTTCTGCCCTGATGTCGGCTGGTACAGGGGAGATCCGTACGCCTCGGAGTTTCTGCTCGGCGCGCCCGCGTTCGCCGTCGAGATCCGCGATCCGGGGGAAGAAGGTGACGAGGCGGAGCGGCGGATGGCGGCGAAGCGGGCGGACTACTTCGCGGCGGGAACGCAGGTGGTGTGGGATGTGGACGTGCTGCGCGAGAAGGTGATCCGCGTCTATCGGCCGAACAATCCGGAGAGCGCGACGGTATACCGCCCCGGCGAAATCGCCGACGCCGAGCCGGCGGTGCCCGGCTGGCGCTTTCCCGTCGACGAGCTGTTCGATTGATTCCGGCGGCGGCGCATCCCCCGCGTCCCCCGCGCCACGATCCGGAGGTCCCATGCGACGCCGGTCCCGCCCGATCCACATCCCCATCATCCTCCCGATCCTCCTCGCCTGCACGCTGGCGACGCCGGCCGTGGCGCAGCACTGCTGGCCCAGCAGTGTTGGCCTGCTGGTGCGCGACGAGCGGGGCGTCTTCATCCACCCCGACTCGCTGGACGGCTACACGTACACGCCCCAGCCACCGGACTCGTCGGGCCAGGCGCACGCGGTGCGGAACCGCACCGACGGCCGCTGGGGCCCGCGGGTGCCGCCCGGCACGTACGCATTGTACTGGTACGGAACGGGCCGCTGCCGCGTGTACCTGGACGAGGTGGTTTTGCGACGCGGCGACGCGGTGATGCGGCTGCGGCTGAACCTGCGGCTGGATACGGAGGCGGAACCCGGCCCCACCGAATACCTCATCGACACCCCGGCCTTTCAGCCGGGGACCTTCGAGCTGGGCCTGCCGCTCCCTGCCGGCAGGCTCGGCGGCGCCGCGTGGGTGACGGCGGGGCGCTGGCGTCGTCTTCCGGATGAGACGGATTGACCGTCTGCGACCGTATCACAATCTTGGTCTTGTTCCGCCGGCCTCGCACCCCACGAGCGCCGGCGACGTTCATCTCGCAGTGCCCCCTGACCGCATGAGCCGGCTCGACAGGCTCCCGCTTCCGCTGGCGTCCTTTTTCTACGCCGCCGCCCTGGGCGCGGTGCTGCTGCCGTACCTGGCGGCCGCGCCCCCGGGCGAGCGGCTGATCTGGGGCGTCTATACGCTGACGGTGGCGCTGTACGGCGCGCTTACGCTGCTGGTGCTGCACCAGCGGCCGGGCGACCCGCGCGGCGAGCTGTTCATGTTCCTGGGGGTGGCGGTCTCACTCACGCTGCTCTTCGACGCGGCACACGTGCGCGTGGGCGCCGGCTGGGGCGCCAACCTGTTGCTGCTGGCGTACTGCGGCGTGTATCTGGTCTCGCCGGCGGTCGCGTTTCACATGGCGGCCTCCATCCCCCGCCCGCACCCCCTTACGCGGCGGCATCCGCGGCTGGTGCGCGCGTGCTACGCGGCCTGTTTTTGCGTGGCGGTGGCCATCTACCTGGCGCTGCTCAACACGGAGTACGCGTTCCTTCCCTGGCGGGCCACCCTCCCGGGGGTGCAGCGCGTGCTGAGCGGCATCAACTGGCTCAGCCTGCTCCTTTCCTCGTGGGGCGGCGTGGCGCTGCTGAGCTCCGCCGCCCAGCGCGCGGACTCACCCGCCGAGCGGCGCCAGGCGCTGATCGTCTACGCTGGGCTGCTGCCGTACGCCTGCAACACCGCGCTGGCCATCGCCGCGCCGGGGATCAACGCCTCGCCCGTGGGGCAGGTGGTGGAGGCGATCGTCATCGCGCTGGTCCCGGTGAGCTTTGCCGTCGCCATCCTGGGGCACCGGCTGTTCCAGGTGGGCGTCCTGGTCCGGCGCGGCCTGGTCTTTGGCCTCACCACCGGCGTGCTGGCGGCGTCGGGGTACCTGGCGGCGGTGGCGCTGGACGAAATCGCGAGCGACGTGCTGGGGCTGTCGCTGACCACGTGGGGCGCGGCGGCGCTCTTCCTGGTCGTCGGCGTGCTGTGGCAGCCGCTGGCGCGGGTGGTCGGGGCCACGGTGGACCGCCGCTTCTTTCCCGAGCGGGTGGCGCTGGGCGAGCTGCGGCGCACCATCATCCCCGAGCTGGCGGGATACACGGAGCTGGAGGCGGCCGCGGCGCACCTTACCCGCCGCCTGCGCGAGTCGCTGGAGCTGGAGACGGCGACGCTGCTGATGGCGGACGCGCACGGCGAGTGGTTCCGCCCGCTGGGGTGGGCCGGCGACTTCCATGGCGCCGATCCGCGCCAGATCGCCCTGAGTGCCGCCGAGATCGCGCGGATGAACGGGGGGATGATGATCGCCGCGCCGATCGGCGAGGACGGGGCGGATGCGGATCCATCCGCCGTCGCGCCGCTGCGGGCGGCGTACGCGGTGCCCATCCGCCTTTCCCTTTCCGACCGGCTGACGGGCGTGCTGCTGCTGGGCCGCTCCGTCCACCGCCGCGCGCTGGAGCGGGACGCGCTGGAGATGCTGGACGCCGTGGCGCTGCAGGCGTCGGCCATGCTGGAGAACGCACGGCTGTTCGCGCTGGCCACGCGCGACCCGCTTACCGGGCTGCTGCGCCGGCACGCGGCCATGGACCGGCTGGCGGAAGAGGTGGAGCGCTGCCGCCGCACCTTCCATCCCTTCGCCGTGGCGCTGGCGGACCTGGACCACTTCAAGAACGTCAACGATACCCGCGGCCACGCCGCCGGCGACGCCGCGCTGCGCACCGTGGCCGACATCTTCGCGTCGTACTCGCGCCGCACGGACCTGGTGGCGCGCTACGGCGGCGAGGAGTTCCTCTTCGTCCTCCCCGACACGCCCGCGGCGGGCGCGCGTGTGCACGCGGAGGCGGTGCGCGCACAGGTGGAGCGCATCCTCGTCCGCGCGGGCGCCGGCGACGAGGCGCCCGTGCGGGTAACGGTGAGCATCGGCGTGTACGCCGTGGGCGCGCCCGGGCTGCTGGCGGACCCCGACGAGCTGGTGCGCCGCGCGGACGAGGCGCTGTACCGTGCCAAGCGCGCCGGCCGCAACCGGGTGGAGGCCGGCTCCCCCCTTTCCGCCGGCGCGACAGATCCGGCGGAGGCGGAATCCACGGATCAAACGGAAACGTTCGATACCGTCCACTCCGCCGACTGCGTATGAGGCCCCTGGTGCCGTTTCTGAAAGGTGGATCGAGGGTGGGTGAAAACGGTACGGTATGGCCGCTTGCGGTGGCGCGGTGGATGCGGCACTTTCGCATGAGCACTTCATCCCCCGCACTTTCCCTGATGCGCCTTCCGCTCTTTCCCATCCCCGCGGTGCTGTTTCCGGGCGCGCCGATGCCGCTGCACATCTTCGAGCCGCGGTACCGGCAGATGGTGGCGCATTGCGTGGAGGGAAACGAGCAGTTTGGCCTGGTCTACCACGATCCTGACCGCCACGGCCCGTTCAGCACCGAGAACGGCGGGGTGGGGTGCGTGGCGCGCATCCTCAAGTACCAGCCGCTCCCCGACGGCCGCTCGCTCATCCTGTGCCGCGGGCTGGACCGCTTTCGCATCGAGGACGGCATCGAGAGCGGCGCGGCGTACTGGGAGGCCCTGGCCGCGCCGTACGACGACGAGAAGGAAGACAAGCGCGGCCTGGTGCCGCGCCGGCGCCGCTCCATCGACCTGTTCTACCGGGTGCTGGAAGAGGTGGTGCGCTACAAGCAGCCGTTCCCCGAGATCGACCCGTACGCCGAGACGGGCTTTCAGATTGCGCAGGCCATCCGCATCGACCCCGGCTGGCAGCAGGAGCTGCTGGAGACCCGCAAGGAGCGCGAGCGCCTGTCGCTGCTGGACGACCTGCTCCGCGCCGTGCTCGACAGCGGCACCGTCGGCGAGCCCGGCCAGGGCCCGTTCGGTAGCTGACGTTGGGGTTCGGTCCATACGAAAGACCGTTGACTTCCTGAGGGAGCGCCGCTCGGAAGCAGAAGCAACACAACCGCTTGTGCGCGACCGTAGGACCTCCTCTCCGACGCGCACGGGCTGGATACAGGGCATGGAGCCAGCCCCGTCGTCGTGCCGGCGAGGTCCTTCGGTGGGCGCCATAGTCCATCGCGCAGGCAGATTCTGGGGCGGCGCCCCCCTCAGGAAGTCAACGTTAGGCGACGCGGCAACATTTCACCTGTGGCTTTCGCCCGGACCCGCGTGCTGCCGCGGGTGTACGGTGCGCTCGGCTGAGAGACGACGCAGGACCGAGGAGATGGATGTGATGGACGCGCGTGGATGGACCCGGAGGGCATTCGTGGCGCGCGCCGCGGCGGGTGCCGCGTCGCTGATGCTGCCGTTTCCCCTTTCGGCGGATGGATTCGCCGCGCTGGGCGAGGACGACCGCGAGCGGCTGGCGGGGTGGCTGCGCACGCTCCGGGCGGAAGGGCTGGCGGATGCCGGCGTGCCGCTGGGGCGTGCCGTGGCGCGCGTGGGCGAGCTTTCGCTGGGCGCGCCGTACGCGGCGGCCACGCTGGAGGCCTACCTGGCGGACGGCGGATCGCCCCAGGCCGAGCCGCTTACGCTGCACCTGGACCGCTTCGACTGCGTGTCGCTCGTGGAGTCCGCGCTGGCCGTCGCGCGGGCGGCGGCGGCGCCGGACGCGGGGTGGGACGCCTTTGCGCGCGAGGTGGAGCGGATGCGCTACCGCGGCGGCGTGCGGCGCGGGTACACCAGCCGGCTGCACTACTTCAGCGAGTGGATCAGTGACGGCGCGCGCCGCGGCCTGCTGCGCGACCTGGGGCCCGAGCTGGGCGCCGTGCGCGACGAGCGGCCGCTGCGCTTCATGTCCGAGCACCGCGCCAGCTATCCCGCCCTGGTCGACGACGCCACCTTCGCCGCCATCGTGCAGATGGAGCGCGCGCTGGACTGCTGTCCGCGCAACCTGATCCCCAAGGAGCGCATCCCGGAGATTACGGAACGGCTGGAGACCGGCGACGTGCTGGCGTTCGCCACGAGCATCGCGGGGCTGGACGTGACGCACACCGGCTTCGTCTACCGCGACCCCGCGGGGGTGATGCGCGTGCTGCACGCCCCGCTTTCGGGCGGCGTGGTGCAGATCAGCGCCGGCACCGTGGCCGACTACGTGAACGGCCTGCGCAGCGCCACCGGCATCCTGGCCGCTCGCCCCCTGCGCGCCTGACGCATCGTCCGAGGGACATCGAACCGCAGCCCCGCCACGCACGAATCGCGTGGCGGGGCTGTTCGTCGTCGACTGATTCCGCCTTCTCCGGGCGCGTTGTATCGGCCCCGGCGTCAAATCTCTGATCGTGTGTTCAAGAATCTGGTCTCCAGATAACCGAGAACTGATTTCCTGAGGGAGCGTGCGCTCAGGAACTTGAAGCTGCTCAACCTCTTGCGCGCGACCGAAGGATCTCGTTTCGGTGGTCGTGGGGCTGGCTACGTGCCACTGATCCGGCCCCCAGGTGCTGCCGGCGAGATCCTTCGGTCGGCGCCAAGGTTCGTTCATAGCAGCAGGTCATGAGCGGCGCCTCCCTCAGGAAATCAAGCTTTGGGGGGATTCCCGAACACACTTCAAACCTGAAAGCGACGTGTCCTCTGTGCGAGGCAAGCGACTTCTGCCCGTACCCGGTGTTTCCCGGACAGGGGATCGTACGGAGGACACGGAAGCCTGAATCCACCGTGCCCTCCGTGCGAGTCAAGCGGTTCCCGCTGGAGCAAACCTCATCCCGCCACGTTGTGAACGGCGTCCGCTCTCCTGCCGGAATATACCGAATTTTCAGGAAACAAACTCTTGCGCGCACCCCCACGCGAATGCTATTGAAACGGCAACGCAATGGCACATCGAACTACGCGTCACACGGCCGACCCGATCTTCCATCCGGCGGTTCCTGAGCCACCCCCCGGAATCCTTTCCGGTCCGGGGCCGGCGCGTACACTTCACACTCTCCCCCGGAGGACCCCTTGATGCGCCCATCCCGTCTGCGCCGGTGGCTCGGCGCGACCCTTCTCCTGCTGTGCGGCGCGCTTCCGTCGCGCGCCGCCGCGCAGGACCCCACCTACGTGATCACGGGCTCCGTCCTGGAGGCCGAGTCGCGCTCGCCGCTGGCGAACGCGGCGGTGGAGCTGCGCACGGGCGCGCAGTCCAGCGGGATCCGTACGGTGACCGACGCGGCCGGCCGCTACACGCTGCGCGCGCGGGTGAACCCCGGCACCTACACCCTGCAGTTCACGCAGATCGGCCGCGGCACGGCCACGCGCCAGGTCACGCTGGGCGCCGCCACGGCGGTCTCGGTGGAGCCGGTGCTGCTGGCCCCCGCGGCGCTGCAGCTGGAGGAGCTGGTGGTCACCGGCACCGGCGTCTCTACCGAGCGCCGCCAGGTGGGGAACACCGTGGCCACCGTATCGGGTGAAGCGGTGAGCGACGCCCCGGGCGCCACCACGATCGACCAGGCGCTGCAGGGCAAGATCGCCGGCGCCGTGATCTCGGAGAACTCGGGGCAGCCCGGCGGCGGCGTGAGCATTCGCCTGCGCGGCACCAACTCCATCCTGGGCGGGGCCGAGCCGCTGATCGTGATCGACGGCGTGCTGGTGGACAACAGCTCCGACGCGCTGGTGGGGCTGGGCGCCAACGCCACCCGCGGCAACGCCGCGCTCAGCAACCGCCTGTCCGACATCGCCCCCTCCGACATCGAGCGGGTGGAGGTGCTCAAGGGCGCCGCCGCCGCCGCGCTGTACGGCTCGCGCGCCAACGCCGGCGTAATCCAGATCTTTACCAAGCGGGGACGCGCCGGCGCCCCGCAGATCAGCTTTCGCACGGAGTTCAGCGCCGCCAGCACCGACGCGCGGCTTCCGCTGAACCGGGTGCCCATCGCCGGGATCGCCGACTCCATCGCGTCCGGCGGCGTGCTGCGCCCGGGGATGCCGGTGGAGCGGTTCGACTACCAGGACGACCTGTTCCGCACCGGCCGCGGCGCCGAGAACCAGCTCTCCATCTCCGGCGGCACCGCCGAGGGAAGCTCGTACTACCTGTCGGGCAACTGGAACACCGAGGACGGCATTCTGGGCGGCACCTCGTACGACCGCGCCGGCGTGCGGGCCCGCCTGGGGCAGCGCCTGTCGCGCCTGTGGGAGGTGGGGGCCAACCTCAGCTACATGCGCAGCAACACGCACTACGTCCCCGAGGGCGAGCAGACGCAGGGCGTGCTCACCACCGTGCTGTTCACGCCGACGTACTTCAACCCCGCGTTCAACGCCAACGAGGGGCGCTACCCGTACTCGCCCGTCATCGGCACCAACCCGCTGGACGTGATCGAGAACTGGCGCGCCACCAGCGAGGTGAACCGGTTCCTGGGGAGCGCGCAGGCCACGTTTACTCCCTCGTCGAACCTGCGGTTCAACTACCTGTTCGGCATGGACCAGACGCAGCAGCAGGACGTCTACTTCCAGCCGCCGGGCTCCACGCTCAACTTCACCGGCAGCATCCAGAACCCCATCCGCAACGTCCTGAAGTTCAACAGCGACCTTACGGGCGACTGGACCGTGGACGTGCGCGAGGGGCTGGGGCTCACCACCACGGGGGGGATGCGGTTCACCTCCGACCGGGTGAACACGGTGCGCGCCGCCGCCAGCGACCTGCCCCCGGGGGGCGAGACGGTGATCGGCGCGGTGCAGACCGCCTCGCAGGGGATCACGGAGCTGCGCACGCTGGGCGGCTTTCTGCAGGAGCGGGTGGCCGTGAACGACCGGCTGTTCGTGACCGGCGGGCTGAACCTGGAGGCGTCGTCGGCGTTCGGCGCGGACGAGCGGTGGCAGCTGTTCCGCCGCCTGGGCGCGTCGTACTCCATCTCCGAAGAGCCGTTCTTCGCGTCGTCCCCGCTGGCGGGCGCGTTCTCCACGCTGCGCCTCCGCGCCGCCTGGGGTGAGACGGGCGGCCAGCCGCCCAGCGAGTACCTGGCGCAGAACACCTACGTGAACGTGGCCTTCTCCGGCCGTCCCGGGCTGCGCCCCAACCTGATCGCGCCCAACCCCGAGCTCAAGCCCGAGCGGCAGCGGGAGTGGGAGGCGGGCTTCGAGGCGGGAGTGCTGGACGACCGCGTGGCGGTGGAGTTCACCTACTACGACAAGCACACCACCGACCTGGTGCTCTCGGTGCCGCTGGCGCCCACCAGCGGCTTCGGGACGCGCTTCGCCAACATCGGCGAGCTTAGCAACAAGGGGATCGAGCTCACGCTGAACACGGTGAACGTGCAGCGCGACCGCTTTTCGTGGAACACTCGGCTGACCTACGCGCGCAACCGCAACCGCATCGAAAAGCTGAACGCCACCACCGACACGCTGGTGTTCGACTACGTGAACGCGGTGATCGAGGGCGAGCCGCTGGGCGTGTTCTTCGGCGCGTACTACCCGCGCGACGCGGCGGGCAACATCATCCTCACGGCGCCGCGCAACGCCACCACCGGGTTCTTCATCCCCGGCGACACCCGCCGCATCCCCACCCGGTCGCGCGGCTACAGCGCGGCGCGCAACGACTCGTCGATCGTGAACCGCAAGATCATCGGCGACCCCAATCCGGACTTCACCGCGGCGCTGCTGAACAGCTTTACCATCGGCGACCACGTGGAGCTGTCGATGCTGCTGGACGGGCGCTTCGGCAACGACGTGGCCAACTTCACCCGGCGCAGCGGCGACTTCTTCGGCTCGTCGCCCAACGTGGGGCTCGAGGCACAGGGCGACACCACGCCCGGCACCTT
Source organism: Longimicrobium sp. (assembly GCA_035759295.1). GTDB lineage: Bacteria > Gemmatimonadota > Gemmatimonadetes > Longimicrobiales > Longimicrobiaceae > Longimicrobium. The sequence continues at coordinate 8,736 of DASTVC010000555.1, forward strand.
TGCCCGCAACGCCGACCGCAACCTGCTGTACGAGGAGTTCATCGAGGACGGGAGCTTCGTAAAGCTGCGCGAGCTGGCGATTCAGGTGCGCCTGGACGCGCCCTGGGTGCGGCGCGCGACGGGCGCGGGGGAGATGCGCGTGCGCCTGGCCGGCCGCAACCTGCACACGTGGACCGACTACTCGGGAATGGACCCGGAGATCAACCTGTTCTCGGCCAGCACCGTATCGCGGGGGGTGGACTTTGCCACCACGCCCATCCCGCGTTCGGTTTCGCTGGGCTTCTCCCTGGACTTCTAGGAGCTTTTGTGACCATGACACGGAACCGGACGGGCCTTGGGCCCTGGAAGGCCGGCGCGGCCGCGCTGCTCCTGGCCGCGGCCGCCGCGGGCTGCTCGCTGGACCTGACCAACCCCAACGCCCCTCCCGAGGAAGAGGTGATCACCACGGTCGACGGGATGATCACCCTGGCGGTGGGCCTGCAGTCGCAGTACGCGGAGAACGTGAACATCTTTCTCCGCGCCCCGTCGCTGGTGACGGACGAGTGGGGCACGCGCCCCATCGCCCTCCCCGCCGACGTCTCGCTGGTAACGGGGAGCCCGGACCCCAGCTTCGGCGTGGTGTCCGACCCGTTCGCGGCGGGGTACCGCATCGCCCGCACGGCCAACATCCTCATCGACAACGCCCCGCAGGTAGAGCTGGGCACGGGGCTGCGGGCGGGGATCACCTCGCTGTCGCGGCTGATGAAGGCCATGGCGCTGGGCAACCTGTACATGCAGTACGAGCAGCTTCCCGCCAACGCCGGCAACGCGGCGCTGCCGCAGCCGCGGGCCGAGGTGCTGGACTCGGTGATCGCGCTGCTCGAGGCGGCGCGCGCCGACGTGCTGAACGTGCCCGACGCGGACCTGGCGGGCTTCCGCACCCGGGTGCTGGGCACGGGCTTCGACCTGCGCAACACCATCGACGCCATGCTGGCGCGCTACTACCTGCTGGACGGGCGCTACCAGCCGGCGATCGACGCGGCGGGGCGGGTGAACCTGGGGGTGCTGTCGGTGCTGGCGTATCCCAACCCGGGCGCCAACCCCATCTACAACTACTCCGCCGTCTCGCGCTACACGGGCACGCGCAAGGTCTTCTTTGCGCAGGCCGAAGCGGGCGACCAGCGGCCGGCGTATTGGGCGCTCCGCACGGCGGGGAGCACGGGAACTCCTGACTCGGTGTTCGACTTCCGCAAGTACGGCGCGCGCAACGATGCGTACCCGCTGTACCTGCCCGACGAGATGCGCCTGATCCAGGCCGAGGCGTACACGCGGCTGGGGAACTTTGCCGCGGCGCGCACCCGCATCAACGAGGTGCGCACGCAGGCGGTGGGCGGCGGGCTGGACGAGCCGCGCGCGGCGCTCCCCGCGCTGGACGTGGCGGCGCTGGACACCGAGGCGGAGCTGCTGACCCAGATCCTGTACGAGCGGCGCTACGAGCTGTATGCGCAGGGGCTGCGGTGGGAGGACCTGCGGCGCCTGAGCGCCTACACCTCCATCCATCCGTCCATGCCGTTCCTGCCGTATCCGCAGTCCGAGTGCGACCGCAACCCCGCGGACCCGTGCTGACGTCGTCCTGACGGATTCCACGGTAGAAGCACGAAAGAGAGGGGAGCGTCCGCACGGGCGCTCCCCTCTTTCTTTGCCCGACGCCCCGTCTGCGACGGGGAGGCCCTCACCCCCGCCGTCTTCGCCGCTCGTTCCTCGCGGC
>DASTVC010000556.1:0-2733 GCA_035759295.1 Longimicrobium sp.
CGGCGGCAACCGCGGATTGATGTACGCGCTGGGCACCCTGGGCGGCCTGGCCATCGGCGCGCTGGTGCTGCGCGGGCTGGGGCTCAAGCAGGCGCTGGAGGCGGAGACCCGCGACGAGGGGGATCCGGAGCCGCGCAGGCAGCCGGCGGCGCAGTTCCGCCCCGTGGGCGTGCGCCGCGCCCCGCGCGACCAGGAAGCGCTGATGGGGCTGGAAGACGCCGTGCTGGACGCGTTTCTGGACGACGAGCTGCTGCGCGAGTGCGGCATCGACGTGGGCGCCATCAGCCGCGGCATCGTTGAGCTCTCCGGCTCGGTGTGGACGCGCGACGAGGCGCGGCACGCCATTGCGGTGGCGCGCGGGGTGGACGGGGTGGAGACGGTGGTGAACCGGATGGAGATCGAGGATGAGCGGGAGCGTCTGCACCCGCGGGACGACCTTGACGAGGGGATTGCGATGAGTGGAGAGTGGACGGGGCACGAGTCGGGGATGGGACGCCGCCGCCAGGGCGACCAGACGGAGCCCGATCAGCGCGACGACTCGCACGCGATGCGCGAGAAGGCGCTGGAGGACGCGGACCGGACGCAGTTTGCGGATGAAGGGCTCTCTGCCGAGCCCCGCTCGTCGGACCCGCACGACGGCCCGGCGCCCAACCCCACGAACTTCCGTGAGGACGAGCTCGACAACCAGAGCCCCTTCGGAAAGCACGCGGTTGCGCAGGGAAGCCCCGACGACGGCCCGCCGCAGGCGATGAACGCGGACTCCCGCGTGGGCGAGGGCCTCAAGCCCGGCACCGAGCTGGCCCTGGAAGCCGCCGATGTGCCCGTAAAGCCTCACCAGCACTGAGGCAGGGGACAGGTTACAGGGAACAGGGGGGCGTGAATTCACGCCTCCGCTGGGAGAAAAACGCCGGGGCGGTTTGCCGCCCCGGCGTTTTTTGTTTCTGCCACCACGCGGGATGAGCGGGTAAACCCGCTGCTGGGAAAGCGACAAGCCCGGTCTCGGTTCGCTACGCTCGCCGAACCGGGCTTCACCTGCTCGGGACAGCAAAGGCCGGCGCGTCTCCGACGGTCAGGCGGGGGCGGCGGTGTATCCTTCTTCCGCGACGGCGGCGGTGAGTTGGGCAGGGGTGACGGCGACGGGGTCGTACTCCACCTGCGCGGTGCCGCCCTCCAGGTTCACCGTGGCGGCGCGCACGCCTGGCTGGCGCCGCAGCGCACTCTGCACCGCCGACTGGCAGTGGCCGCACGACATGCCGCCGACTTTGAGCTGGATGGTTTCCATCGGTTCGACTTCCCTGCCAGAGGACAGCGGCACTCCTGAATCATGCTTCCGGGTCCGGACGGGCAGAGAACATACCAGAGGGAACCGGCTTCACCCGTTCACCTTGTCACCCCCTTCACCCCGTCACCCAATCCCCTTCCCCTCCGCTTGCCGCGCCACAGCCCCGCGCATACCTTGCCGCCCGCCCGCCACATCCACCCCGGGAGGAGCCCGTGCCGCACCAGTTTCCCAACCTCACCGTCATCGGACATCCGCTGGTGCGCCACAAGCTGGCGGTGTTGCGCGACAAGGAGACGTCCAAGAAGAAGTTCAAGGAGCTGGTGGACGAGATCGCCATGCTGATGGCGTACGAGGTCACCAAGGACCTTGCCCTTACGCCCGTGGAGATCGACACGCCGCTGGAGCGCACCACGGAGATGAAGCTGAGCGGAAAGAAGCTCACCGTCGTCCCCATTCTGCGCGCCGGGCTGGGGATGGTGGAGGGCGTGATCCGGCTGATCCCGTCGGCGCGCGTGGGCCACATCGGCCTCTTTCGCGATCACGACACGCTGCAGCCGGTGGACTACTACTTCAAGATCCCGCCGGAGCCCGAGGCTCGCGACTTCATCCTCCTCGATCCCATGCTCGCGACGGGGGGCTCGGCGTCGGCGGCCACGTCGTCGCTCAAGCGCAGCGGCGCCACGCGGGTGCGCTTCGTCTGCCTGGTTGCCGCACCCGAGGGCGTGCAGCGCATGCTGGACGACCACCCCGACGTGCACGTCTACGCCGCCTCGCTGGACCGGGAGCTCAACGAGATGGGCTACATCCTCCCCGGCCTGGGCGACGCCGGCGACCGGCTGTTCGGGACGAAGTAGAGAATCGTATGGATGCAGGGGAGATCGCGGGCGTGCTGGAGTTCCTCCGCGCGGCGGAGAAGCTGAAGAGCACGCACCGCAGCGCGTGGACCTCCGAGGGGCAGCCGGAGAGCGTGGCCGAGCACACCTGGCGGCTGTGCCTGATGGCGCTGGTGCTCAAGGATGGGGTTCCCGGCGTGGACTTCGCGCAGCTGGTAAAGATGTGCATCATCCACGATCTGGGTGAGGCCATCGGCGGCGACATCCCCGCCATCCACCAGGTCCCCGGCCAGAGCAAGGCCGACAACGAGCGCGCGGACCTGCTGCAACTCCTGCAGCCGCTTCCGGAGCGGCTGCAGGCGGAGATCACCGGACTGTGGGATGAGTACGAGGCGGCCGCATCGCCGGAGGCAAAGCTGGCCAAGGCGCTGGACAAGCTGGAGACCATCATGCAGCACAACCAGGGCAGGAACCCGCCGGACTTTGACTACGGGTTCAACCTGGGATACGGCACGCGCTACACGAGCGGCGACCCGCTCATCCAGGCCATCCGCGCGCTGCTGGACGCGGAGACCGCCGCCCGCGCCGCGGATGCGCCGCCGGGCTGATCCCGCCCCC
>DASTVC010000557.1:0-5271 GCA_035759295.1 Longimicrobium sp.
TACCCGCGCGGGTGGGGAGGGCGCAAGTGTTTGGATGGAGATGGGACGGTGCGGTATCGTACCTCAGGCTCGGAGGTTCGGAGGCCAGTCGGAGCGGCGGATGCCGGTCGCGAATCGTTGGATTCGTGCCGTCCGCCCGCCGGAGCGAATGAATTCGCCGCTGGAAAATCGCGAAGTCCGCCTTCGCGGACTGTATCCGAACGTGCAGGGCGGGTCGGCAAGCCACGGGGTAACGTCAGGTGGTTCTTCGGTCGCGCCGAGGGATGGGCACCGCGCGCCGGCCGTTGCCCACGGGAGAAGGTGAAGCCCCGTTCGGTGCCGCGTGAGCGGCGCCGAGACGGGGCTTATGGCATTTCCAGCCGCGGGCTTTAGCCCGTGGTGGTGGCGAGCCGGACCGATGCGTCCGGAGACGGTGTCTTCGACCGCCGGGTCGTTCGTAACGCCCTATCCCCGCGCGTGCACCGTGTCCTTCCCCTGCTCCTTGAGCACGTCGGCCAAGGCCATGATGGCGCCGGTGGCAACGGCCCATCCCAGCATCATCCCCACCCCGCTCTGGCGGCGCGCCTTGCGCGGCAGCCGCGGCGCGCCGCGCTCGTTGTACAGCGCGCTGCGGGTGTACTTGCGCGCCATCTTGCTCGCGGCGGTCCCCGCCACCATCCACAGAAGCTTTCCGACGAGCTTGCCCATAACCCCCTCCCGGTTCACGCGTTGCGCCGTTTGCGATGCGCCGGTCCGTTGCAGAAGCCGCGCCACAAGGGCGATGCTGCGCCCCGCCCGTCGCACACGCGGGGCCTAGCGCATAGAATAGAGGTCGATCATCAACCGACCGGGAGGATGGATGAGCAAGCCGGAAGTATGGCTGCGCGGGGAGCAGGTGGATGGCATCGGCGCGGCGCTGCAGCCGGTGGCGCACGCGCTGCTGCAGGCGATGGAGGACGTGGAGCACGCTGCGTCGGAGCTTTCCGTCGATGAGTTGTGGATGAAGCCGGGCGGCGCGGCATCGACCGGCTTTCACCTGCGGCACCTGGCCGGCAGCCTGGACCGGCTGACGACGTACGCGCGCCGCGAGCAGCTCTCGGACGATCAGCTCGCCACGCTGCGCACGGAGGGAGAGCCCGGCGCGTCGGCGGACGACGTGATCGCGCAGGTGCGAGCGACGATCGAGCGTGCGCTGGACCAGCTGCGCGCGACCCCCGACGCGTCGCTCAACGAGCCGCGCGAGGTGGGGCGCGGACGGCTGCCCAGCAGCGTCCGCGGCATGCTGTACCACGCCGGCGAGCACACCTCCCGCCACGCGGGCCAGGCCATCACCACGGCGAAGGTCGTCCGCGGCTTGGCCGGCGGATAGCGAGCGGCTTCCGAACATCCACCGCGCCCGGCGCCTCCAGTCCGCTGGCGGACGTCCGGGGACGGTTGAATCGTCCGGACGGTGGGAATCGTACGCAGCGCGGGCGGCGCGGAGATGCGCCGGCCCGTGGATCAGACAACCCAGAGGAATCTCATGAGGATCATCCGTTTTGCCCTCGCGCTCGGCGCGCTGGCAGTGTCACAGACGGCGGCGGCGCAGGAGAGTCCGCTCGTCGGCAGGTGGGGCGGCGCGCTGGAGGTGCAGGCGATCCGGCTCCGGCTTACGCTGGCCGTGGCGGACAGCGGCGGTGCGCTGACGGCCCGCTTCGTCAGCGTGGACCAGAACGGCGCGATCATCCCGGCCACCGCGGCGGTCCGCGCAGACTCGGCGTTCTTCGAGATGCCGATGCTCGGCGCGCGCTACCGCGCCGCGATCGTGGGGCGCGACACGCTGCGCGGCGAGTGGCTGCAGGGCGCCGGGGTGCTGCCACTCACCATGGTGCGCGGCGCGGACGCGGGGATGGTGGTCCGCCGCCCCCAGCTGCCGAAGCCGCCGTTTCCGTATCGCGAAGAGCAGGTGACGGTGCAGTCGGTCCCCGGCGTGCGCCTGGCCGGCACGCTCACCCTGCCGCAGGGGGACGGGCCGCACCCCGCCGTGGTGCTGGTGAGCGGGTCGGGCCCGCAGGACCGCGACGAGACGCTGCTGGGCCACAAGCCGTTCCTGGTGCTGGCCGACTACCTCACCCGCCGCGGCATCGCCGTGCTGCGCCTGGACGACCGCGGCGTGGGCGCCAGCACCGGCTCGTTCGCCGCAGCCACCTCCGACGACTTCGCGCACGATGCCGCGGCCGCCGTCCAGTGGCTGCGTGCGCGGCCGGACGTGGCGGACGACCGCGTGGGCATCGTGGGCCATAGCGAGGGCGGGGTGATCGCGCCGCTGGTGGCGTCGCGCACGCCGGAGGTGGCGTTCATCGTGATGCTGGCGGGCCCGGGGATGGACCCGGGGGAGCTGCTGATGGAGCAGGGCGCGCTCATCAGCCGCGCCGGCGGCTCCAGTGAGCGCGAGATCGAGCGGACCATCGCGCTGCAGCGCGAGCTCTTCGGCGTCATCACCACGGAGGCGGACAGCGCCGTGATGCACGGCCGCCTGCGCGAGATCGCCAGCCGCTACCAGGCGTCGCTCACGCCCGAGGAGCGGGCGCGCCCCGACGCGTCCGACGCCACCATGGCGGTGGCGATCAACCAGCTGATCTCCCCCTGGTTCCGCTGGTTCCTGCGCTACGACCCGGTGCCCGCGCTGCGCGCCACGCGCGTGCCCGTGCTGGCGCTGAACGGCGCGCTGGACCTGCAGGTGCCGGCGGACGCCAACCTGGCCGGCATCCGGCAGGCGCTGGCCGCCGGCGGCAACCAAGACGTGACGACGGAGAAGCTGCCGGGGCTGAACCACCTGTTCCAGACCGCCCGCACCGGCGCCCCCTCGGAGTACGCGGAGATCGAGGAGACCTTTGCCCCCGCCGCCCTGCAGCGCATCGGCGACTGGATCGTGCAGCACGTGGGGCCGCGTCCGTAACGCTCGGTGGATACAGGGCGCTGATCGATCTGGACGGTGTTGTCTGGATGGCGTTGGATGTGATGCGTTGGCAACGGTTTACCCGGATGTGGTACGGCTCTTGCCTTTCTCCCCGGCGAGTCGGATGGGGACGAAACACCTTCCCGAGGAGGGGATGATGGCAGACGAACGCAGCCTTACCGAGCGCGGCCTGGACAACTCGCTTGAGGGCAAGATCAAGCACGCGGCCGGCCACGTGAAGGACGCCGTCGGCGGCCTTACGGGCGACAAGAGCCTGCAGGCCGAGGGCAAGGTGGACCAGCTCAAGGGCAAGCTGCAGGATGGCCTGGGCGGGGTGCAGCGCGACCTCGACAAGCCGCTCTGAGCCAGCCTCCGCGGCAGTAAAACTGAAGCCCCGTCCGGCCCCGCGCCGGACGGGGCTTCTGCTTGATGGATCGCCTCTACCCTTGGCGGATGAGCCCCCTTCGCTCACCCCGACCTGTCATTCCGAGGCCCGCCGCGCCGCATTGTCCCGCGCACTGCGGGTCGAGGGCCGAGGAATCTACCGTCTGCCTGCTGGAGGGCAGTGGCGGCAGCCCCGCGCCCCACCCGCGGTCGCGACGTGGCCAGACAATGCGTCCGCAGGCTTTCGATCTGATCGATGGATGCGCCGCATCGTCTGGATCGCCGCGTCCTGTCATTCCGAGGCCCGCCGCGCCGCACTGCCCCGCGCACAGATGGTCGCAGGGCCGAGGAATCTACCGTCTACCTGCTGGAGGGCAGTCGCGGCAGCCCCGCGCCCCACCCGCGGCCGCGGCGTGGCCAGACAATGCGTCCGCAGGCATGGTGCGATGAGGCCGGCCTCCCATGGCAGACGGTAGATTTCTCAGTCGCGCGCAAGCATTTCGGAATAGTCAGGATCCTGAGTGGCGCTCCTTCGAAATGACAATTTTGTGGCGGCGGTCCCGATTTTGGGCGGATCAAACCCTGCCCTCCACGCGCACTACACCCGCCCCACCCCGCGCCCGCCAATCCGCGCAGGCGGATTTCGTGTGGTTGTTGCCGCGAATTCATTCGCCCTTCCTGCTGTTCCCTGCCCCTCCCCCGCCCCTTACACTTTCCTTACCCCTTCCGAACCCGCGGCTGACCGCATCCTTTGCACGCCTCGTTAGATTGGTGCTCGCAGCGGCGCGTCCCCTCGCCCGCCGCGCCGAATCGACCGCATCCGCCGATGTCCATCATCCCCCGAATCCCCCGACCGCGCGCCATCACCGCCACCGGCGCCCTGCTGGCCGTCGCGCTGCTGCTGGCGTGCGCGGTGGCGTGGCACGCCAACCGGGCCGCCAGCGCGCACCGCGAGGCCACGCGCCGCCTGCTGAACGACCACGCGGCGTACGCTGCGTCGGAGTTCGCCAGGCGCGCGGCGGCCACGCTGGAGGCCGGCTTCGTTACTCTGCAGCACTATCCCACGGCGGAGCTGGAGCAGCGCCCGGTCAGCACGCCGCTCCCCTCCGCCGCCACCTACCGCGCCGCCATCCGCGAGCAGGACTTCTGGTGCCAGTGCTTCGACGCGGTGGACCGCTTCTTTGCGCTGGACCTGAACGGCGGCGCGCTCGACGTCGCCGGGCCCGCGCTGGACGCGGCGTCGACGGCGGCGCTGCGGCGCGAGGTCACGACCCACGCCGCCTATCTCGCCCGGCATCCGCGCGAGGCGCACGTGAACCTGTACGGCGAGATCGAAGGCCGCTCGCGGCGCAACAGCTACCAGCTGCGCGTTCGGCAGAGCACCGTGCGCGTGCTGGGGAGCGGGGCTACGGCGCAGGCGCTGATGTTCACCATCGTGTTCGACGACCGCGACCGGCCGCGCGCGGCGTACGGCCTGGTCGCGCCGCCCGCCGCGTTCGCCGCGCCCGTCTTCCGGCGCGTCATCGGCCGAAACGCCCTGCTCCCCGCCTCCGTCAGCCGGGGCGCGCCGAACGACTCGCTGCTGCGCGTGGTCGTCGCCGGGCCGGGGGACGCGGAGATCTACCGTTCCGCCGCGGGTTCGTCCGCCGCCGCCCGGGCGCGCGAGCCGCTTCCCGGCGCGTTCGGCTGGCTGTCGGCGCGGGTGGAACTGCGGCCGGAGGCGGCGGCGCGGCTGGTGGAGGGCGGCGTTCCGGCATCTCCCCTCCCCTGGCTGGTCGGCCTCCTTGCCGTCACCGCCGCCGTCGTCGCCGTCGCGTTCCTGCAGCTGCGGCGGCAGCACGAGCTGGCGCGGCTGCGGGCGGACTTCGTCAGCGGCGTATCGCACGAGCTGCGGACGCCGCTGACGCAGATCCGCATGTTCAGCGAGCTCCTCCTCGGCGGCCGCCTGCGCACGGACGACGAGCGCGACC
>DASTVC010000558.1:0-2625 GCA_035759295.1 Longimicrobium sp.
CGGCCCGTCGCCCACCAGCACCAGGCGGTAGCGCGCGCCCCGCTCGCGCAGGATGCGGTCGGCCTGCACCAGGTCGGCCAGGTCCTTCTCCTTCACCAGCCGGCTGACCAGCAGCAGCACCGGCGTCTGGTCGTCGGCGCCCACCCGCGCGCGGATGGCCGGGTCGCGGAAGCGGGGCGAGAAGCGCCCCAGGTCGATGCCGCGCGACCACAGCTCGGTGTTGGTGATCCCGTGCTCCGCCAGCTCGGCGATGATGCTGTCGGAGGGGGCATACACGCGCTCGCACTTTTCGTAGAACCGCCGCAGCTGCCGCCACCCGAAGCCCTCCAGCCAGGGAACGCCGTAGTAGCGGAAGTAGGAGACGAAGTGCGTGTGAAAGCTGCTGACGACGGGGATTCCCCGCTTGCGCGCCCACCCCTGCGCGCGCGAGGCCATGGGCGTCGGGCTGACGAGGTGCACCAGGTCCGGCTGCCACGCCTCCAGCTCGCGGCGGATGGAGCCGAGGGCGGGAAGGGTGACGCGGTAGTCGGGATACAGCGGAAAGCGGACGTATCGCACAGGGCGCACGCGGCCGCTCCACGACACCTCAGGCCCCGGGACGAACGGCGAGTAGACGCGAAAGTCGACGCCGCGCCGTTGCAGAAAGCCGAAGAGCTGCGCCAGCGTGCGCGACACGCCGTCCACGTGCGGGAGCAGGCTCTCGGTAAAGTAGACCACCTTCATGCGCCGGCCCGGCCTCCGGTGGCGTGCTGCGTGTGCGGTGCCGGTCGCACCGGCGAGTATGTCTGGGGGATTGCGGCGGGCAATCTACGAGCCGCCGCGCGATGGTGACAGAGTGTGGGGCGGTCGCGATCGCGTGCAGTCCGCGGCAAGGGCGAAGGATGCTCGTTGAGGATCTGACGCGGCAACGTGCCGTCCGCCCGCTGGATGTCGTGCAGTCCGCGGCAAGGGCGAATGAATTCGCGGCAACAACGACACGAAATCCGCCTTCGCGGATTGGCGGCCGCGGGGCTCGGGCCAGTGCGGTGCACGCCCAAGCCTGGCGGACATCCTTCAGGCTTCATCAGGGCGTGATACGCTCCAGAGCGGCCAGAAGTTCGAGCTGTGACGGGACCAGGTCAGACACAACACGGTGGATCGACCGCTACCCCGTCCGGGGAACTTCTCGCGAATTTGTCTGCGCAGGAGCCGCAGCCTGCCGCGTCACCCGGCGAGCGCTCGCTACGGAGCGATCCATCGATGCGGGGGCCACGGACTTGAAACAGGCGCGAAGATGTGCTACAATACCGTATCCCGTCATCTTTGTGGCATCGACTCCGCATGTTTCCGGTCCTTGTGAACATGCGGATGCAATCCCGTAAGCATCCCAATCCCGAGGCAGCAATGAGTGAAGAGCGCGAAGACACTACGATCTACACGGCCGTGGTGAACCACGAGGAGCAGTACTCCATCTGGCCGCAGGACCGCGAGATTCCCGCGGGCTGGACGGCCGTCGGCAAGCCCGGCCTGAAGGCCGAGGTGCTGGCCTGGATCGAAGAGGTGTGGACGGACATGCGCCCCAAGAGCCTGCGCGACGCGATGGCCGCCCAGGGCAACTGATCCGCCCCACCGCTTTCGCTGCACCTTCTCAGCCCCCCTCACGCCCCGCGCGTGAGGGGGGCTGAGTGTTTCTCCGGACCAATCCCCTCAGCCACGCGGGCGGCCCCTCGCGTGAGCGGGTGAACCCGCCGCTGGAACAGCGATAAGCCCCACCCGGCCGCTGGCGCGTCCGCGCGGGGCTTTACCTGCTCGGGTCGGCCGGGGCCTTCGCGGCGTGGACGTGCCGTCATGATGCAGGCGAGGTCCTTCGGACGGCGCCAAAGTGCATCGGAGCAGCAGGTTACGGAGCGGCGCCTTCCTCAGGAAGTCAACGTCGCGGATCTGGCGGGGGTGCATCGACAGGGTGCAGCCGCGCGGCTGCACCTGGAACCGATCGGCTGCACCTCATTTGATCGACACAATCATGTAAACGTATCGATATCAACAACTTGCGATTTGTTGGCATCCGGTCCCGCGGTTGCTTGGGTGGTCGATGCAGGACGCGATCGACATCGACCGAAATCAACCGGAGCAGGACGATGCAGAGCAGGATGATTCTGGGCGCGGCGGTGATGGCTGCGCTGGCGCTTTCGGCGGGACGGGCGGGGGCGCAGGCGTTCCCGGCGGAAAAGGCGGCGCAGGTGCGGGCGGCGGTGGCGGAGTGCACGGCGGCCGGCCAGCGCAAGGACGAGGCGGCGGCGCGGCCCGCAATCGCACAGGCGACGGCGCTGCTGCGCGAGTGGATGCAGGCGGAGCCGCGCGGGGTGGAGCCGCGGGTGCGCCTGGCGGCCGTCCGCGCCCGCTGCGAGATCCCCTTCACCGACATGATGAGCGCGGGCGCGCTGATCGGGCAGGCGAACGGGCTGCTGGAAGAAGCGCTGCAGATCGACTCCACGCACTGGGAGGCGCGCTTCAGCCTGGCGATGAACCACTACCACACGCCGGAGTTCCTGGGACGCACGCCCGACGCCATCCACCACCTGGAGATCCTTCTGCGCCAGCAGGGCCAGGGCGCGCAGCCGCACTTCGCGGAGACGTACCTGTACC
>DASTVC010000559.1:0-3797 GCA_035759295.1 Longimicrobium sp.
GTCGCCGGTAATGCGCTCGATGAACTCCACCGTGCGCGACAGCCCTTCGACGATGATCCCCAGTGAATCCTTTCCCGCCCCCGCCACCTGGCCCACCCCGCCGATGCGCGCCGAGCCCGCCTCCAGCCGCCCGCGCACCTCCGCCAGCGCCGCCGCCGTCTCCTCCACCACGCCGGCCACGTCCGACGCCGAGGTGCCGGCCTGCGCCGCCAGCTGCCGCACTTCTCCCGCCACCACGGCAAAACCGCGGCCCTGCTCGCCCGCGCGGGCCGCCTCGATGGCCGCGTTCAGCGCCAGCAGGTTGGTCTGCTCCGCGATCTCGCCGATGGCGGTGACGAAGCCGCTTACCCGCGCCCCCGCGGCCTCCAGCGCGTCCACGGCCGCGGCCAGGCGGCGGTAGTCGTCCGTCAGCTCCACGAGGAGGCTGCCGGCGCGCTCCACCCGCCGCGCGTGCTCCTCCGCCTCGCCGCGCAGCCCGCGGGCCGCCTCCATGCTGCGCGCCGCCTCCGCGCGCAGGTCCGCGCTCTCCCGGGCGATGCTCTGCACCGCGGACTCGCCGCTGGCGACGAGCTCCAGCTGCTGCCCCGCCTCTTCCGCTCCCTGCGTGGTCGCGTCGCCGATCACCCGCGCCGCCGCCTGCACCTCTTCCGCCGTCGAGCGGAGCGAGTCGGAGAGCGCGGCAAGGGAGCGAGCGTGCTCCTGGATCTGCCGCACCACCTCACCCACGGAATGCGACATCCCGTTGACGGAAACGGAAAGGAAGCCGATGTCGTCCAGGTGCCGGTCCGGCAGGCGGCCCGTGAAGTCGCCCTCCTGCGCGCGGGCCAGCGACTCGCGCACGCGCCGCAGCCGGCGGGTGTACGCCATCGGCCCCACGGCGGCCAGCCAGGCGGAGCCCAGGACGAACAGCGTCTCCAGCGCGATGAGCACCCAGTCCGCCGGTGCGTTGGCCACGGCGAACCCCAGCGCGCGCCCTGCCGGGTAGACGACGAACGTGGCCGCCCACATGGTCCGCGCGGCGCGGGGCATTCCCAGCGCGTAGCCGCCCACGATGAAGACGATGAACGGCATCCCCAGGTAGCCGTGCGGCCCCAGCGAGGCGATGAGCCCCACGATGAGCACGGCGTCGATGAGCATCATCCCCCAGAACTGCCCCGGAGCAAAGCGGGCGCGCAGCAGCCAGGACGCCACCGCGTTGGCCACGAAGCTGGCGAGCGCCAGCCCCAGGGCGATGGGGACGGAGATGTGGAAGACGTGCGTAAAGATCCCCGCCAGCGCCAGCACGACGGCCAGCGTGGTGATGGCCCAGCGCTTCTGGATGGCCTGGCGGTGCCGCTCCTGCATCACCAGGAGCCGCTCGCGGGCAAAGAGCTGGGCGAAGTGGGCGGAGGAGCCGTTCACGGCGACCTGCATGCGGCGGTGTGGCGGGGAGGGGACCGCGCTCCTTCAGTGGCGTGAATGGACATTGTTGCTCTGCAGCCCCCGGTAAGTCAAGCACTTGCGCGAACGGAACCCGCGGTTTGGCGCAGCAGGTCCCAGGCGGAGCGCACGTGTTCCTCCGTCGTGCGCAGGTTGCCGATGGCCAGCCGCAGCGCCAGCCGCCCGTTGATGCGCGTGTGGCTCAGGAAGGCGCGCCCCGTCGCGTTCACCGCCGCCATGATGCGCTCGTTGTGCGCGTCCGCCGCCTCGCCGTCCATGTCGGGTGGCGCGTGGCGGAAGACGACCAGGCTCAGCGGCACCGGCGCCATCACCTCCCACCCCGGCTCGTCCTCGATCCACGCGGCGAAAAGCTTCGCCAGGCGGACGTGCTCGCGGATGCGCGCCGCCATACCCTCCGCGCCAAAGTAGCGCAGCACCATCCACAGCTTGAGCGCGCGGAAACGTTTGCCCAGCGCGGGCCCGTAGTCCATCAGGTTGGTGACGGACGCGCCCTCGGGGGTGATGAGGTACTCGGGGACGAGGGAGAACGCGCGGCGGATGATCTCCGGCCGGCGCGAATACAGCACGGAGCAGTCGATGGGGACGAACATCCACTTGTGCGGATTGACGACCAGCGAGTCCGCCCCCTCCGCGCCGTCCAGGATGTGCCGCAGTTCCGGGACGAGCGCCGCGGATCCGCCGTACGCCGCGTCCACGTGCAGCCAGACCTTCTGCCGCGCGCAGACGTCCGCGATGGCGGCAACCGGGTCGATGCTGCTGGTCGACGTCGTCCCCACGGTCGCTACGACGCACAGCGGGTGGATGCCGGCCGCGCGGTCCTCCTCGATCGCCGCTTCCAGCGCCGCCGGGTCCATGCGGAACTGGCCGTCCGTGGGGATCTTGCGCGTCCCCGCCATCCCGATCCCCAGCGTGATCCCCGCCTTGTCGATGGACGAATGCACCTCCTGGGACGCGTAGACGCGCAGCCGCGGCAGGTCGCGCCCGCTCATCCCCTCCTCGCGCACCCCCAGCCCCGCCGCCTCGCGCGCCGCCGCGATGGCGACGAGGGTGGAGATGGACGCAGTGTCCTGGATGGTGCCGTGAAAGCCCTCCGGCAGCCCCATCAGCTGCCGCAGCCAGTCCAGGGCGCGCTCTTCCAGCTCCGTCTGCGCGGGGCCCGTGCGCCAGAGCATGGCGTTGGTGTTGAGCGCCGACGCCAGCATCTCCCCCAGGATCCCCGGCCCCGACCCCGTGACGGCGAAGTAGGCGAAGAAGTCCGGGTGGTTCCAGTGGGTCACTCCGGGGACGACGACGTCGCGGAAGTCGCGGAGGATGTCGTCCACCGCCTCCCCCGCCTCCGGTGCCGACGCCGGCAGCCGCGCCGCCACCTCGCCCGGCTGCACCTGCGCCAGCACCGGGTACTCGCCCACGTTCGCCAGGTAGTCCGCCATCCAGTCCACCACGGCGTGGGCGTGTCTCCGGAACTCCTCCGGCGGCATGTCTCCGGATGCGGGGCTGCTGATCGAGCGGATATCGGTCATTTCGTCCCTGCGGATACGGATGCCGGCTCAATGTCGGAAGAGGGATGATGCGCCGCTGTCGGTGACAGCGAAAGAGGCCGGCTTCGTAGCGTGTCCGAAGCCGACCTCGCAGCACATCCTGGAACGGATAAGGAGTCTCACACGGAGTCACAGAAGGAATCGGCGCGGGTGCCGAAAACCCTCGTAAATCCTTGATGTTCCGGAAGGGCCTACCGGACTTCCCGCGCCGAAATGCCGCGTTTTCGCGGTAAATCTATCCCACAACCTATCCCACTGTCGGTGCCGCATGACCCAGCGCCCGCTCAACCGGGACGAAAAATCGGAACGGCAGGCTCGGGGGGGACAAAGCTCCCGCTCGCCTGCCGTAAGCGGAGGTCAGGACGCTTCACCGAAATCGAAGCTCACAAGAAACACCGCGTGAATGTCGCGGCCTTTGGCCTCGCCCGGCGGCCGAGCTTCGCGCAAGTTAGGGTTAGGGCGGCAAACAACACCGCCCAACTGCGCCGAGCCAGCTCTAACCCACCTGCACGAGATGAACGTCGTACTTTGCCGTAATCTTCCCGACGTTCTTGACGACGTAGTGGATTTCCAACTCCGTTGACCCTGTCGCGCCAATGTCTCCGCTTGACTTTTTTTGCTGGGTGATGAGTTTACGCCACTGGCGGGTGATCTCCAACTCAGTAGTGTGGGTGAAGCCGGTGGCAGTGCTTCCGACATCTAAGGGCAGGACTTCCAGGAAAAACGATTTGCCGTAATTCGCGTTATTCCACGTCCAGTGTGCCTCTTGTCCAGGCTCCAGACTCTTGTTGTCAAGAATCTTGAATACGCTTACGTTAG
>DASTVC010000560.1:0-4460 GCA_035759295.1 Longimicrobium sp.
GGAGAAAAGGCGACGGCGATCCAGGGGTGAAGACGATCTGGCGAGGCTGGCGCCGACTCATGGATTTCGTCCTCGCTTACCAGACGCTCGCTGTAGCGTAAGATATGGGTAATGGGTAGGAACTGAAGGGGGGAGAGGAGAACTTCGATCGCGCCGAGGCAGGCTGCCTGCCAACGCGCGCAACCCCTCCCCCGCAGTTGGGGGAGGGGTCGCCGCGAGCCGCGAGGAACGAGCGGCGAAGTCGGCGGGGGAGAGGGCCCCCGAGGGTCGAGCGTTACACGGAATCAGGATGAGGTGTGTGTATTTAAGCTATTGAATCGAAAGTAGATTCACCGCGCACGCTCAACCATTTCCTGAATGCGCCGCACGCCCTCCGCCACCGATGACTCTTCCGGCCCGAACGAGAAGCGCGCGTAGCTGCGGAACCGCGAGGCGCGGCCGCTGCGGCGCTTGCCGGGGTTGATGTCGAAGAACTCGCCCGGCACGCAGATCACCTTCTCCTGCAGCGCCGCCTCGAAGAACCCCATCCCCTCGTTCAGCGGCTCCGGCAGCCCGGCCAGGTCCGCCCAGACGTAGAAGGTGCCCTCCGGCTCCGCGTCCAGCCGCATCCCCGCCGCGCGCAGCCCGTCGGCCATGATGCGCCGCTTGCGCAGGAACGCCGCGCGGATGGCCGCGGTCTCCGCCCGCACGTGCGCGGGGTCCAGCAGCGGGATGGCCGCGCGCTGCAGCGGCCGGCTCCCTCCGCCGTCCAGGAACGACGCGGCGCTCGTCACCGCGTCGATCACGGAGCGCGGCCCGACGACCCAGGTGGTGCGCCAGCCGGGGTAGCGCCAGTTCTTGGTCAGCCCGTCCATGATGAGGACGGGGTCCGTATCCACGTCTTCCACGTAGCGGGCGGCGCTCACCAGCCCCTCCTCGTCGGGCGAGGCGCACCAGGCGTAGTGCGAGTAGAACTCGTCCAGCAGCAGCGTGCACTCCAGCCGCCGCGCCGCCTCTACCCACGACGCCAGCTCCAGCCCGCGAATCGTCCGCCCGGTAGGGTTCGACGGGTTCGACAGCAGCAGTGCGGAGAGCCCGCGGCCCATGATCTCGCGCTCCAGCTTGCCCATGTCGAAGCGGTAGCCGTCCGTCCCCTCCAGCAGGATGGGGATGGCCGTGAACGCGCGGAAGATGTTGAGCAGCTCCTCGTACGCCGTGTAGTCGGGGAGAAAGTGGCCCAGGTTGATCTCGCCCAGCGCGGCCACCGTGCGGGTGAGCCCCAGCCGCCCGCCGCCGCAGATGCACACGTTGTCGGCGGTGTACTGCGACGCCTTGCCCTGGCGATACAGGTAGTTGTACAGCGCCGCCACCGCCGCCCGCAGCTCCGGGATGCCGGCGACGGGCGCGTACTCCTGGTCGGCGGGGGTGATGGGCGCCTCCAGCACGCGCGGCGGCGCGCCGGGCAGCTCCCCGGTCTCGGGCATCCCCTGGCCCAGGTTGCACCAGTCGGGGTGCCCGTATGCGTACCCCAGCCGCGCGGCCTCCGCCATCACGTAGATCACGCCCGTGAACGGCACTGCGCGAAAGCCCGGCACGGTGGGTGGTGCCACCGTCCTCTGTCTGCGTTCCATCAGCTTCTGTTCGATCGGATTAGCCAGCACTCGCGGGGGAGTCTACCCCCAGCCAAGGGCATGGGCAAATCCGTGGCCCGTGCGCAATCGCCGGGATCCTGCACCGGGCGCTTTCACGGATGGGCCTCACACGGAGTCAACGGAGGCAACGGAGTTTGCCCGTGCCGGTCTGCGGGGATCGACGGGGGATTGGCGGATAGCCGTCACACGGAGGCACGACCGGTTGATGAAGAAGCCGGCGAGGAGACACACGAAGGCCCTCCCGCCGGGGAGGGCCTTCGTCATTCGGCCGTCGCGCGTCGGGCGTCAGGGGATCACGCGCACGGCGTCGCTCCCCTGGATGGCCGTGCCGTCGCGCAGCTTGCCGCGCAGGATGAGCCGGGTGGACGATGCCGTGAGGTCGCCGTTGGCCATCAGCGCTGGCCGCGAAAAGTGCAGCACCAGGTCACGGTCGCCGTCCCCGTCCGCATCTTCGGACGAGGCGTAAAGCGAGCCGTTGTTGCGCTCCGCCACCCGGGTGTCGGTGCCGGCGCCGTCGCCCAGCGTGACCGTGGCGGGGTTCACGCGCGCCGCGTCGAAGGCGGGGGTGGTGAGCACGGCCACCGGGATCAGCGCCTCGCCGTTGGGGTTCAGCCGGATGCTGTTGGGGGTGCCCCCCGGCTTGATGTCTACGCCCACGGTCATCACGGCGCGCACCGTCACCGTCACCGCCTGGCGGGCCAGCACCGCGCCGTCGCCGATGGCGCACAGCTCGAAGGCGTGCGCGCCGTCCGCCGTCCCCGCCGGGGGGCCGAACTCCACGTCGAAGGGCACCGTGTCGGGAAGGGAGACGTCCGTGTACGCGGCCGGAGTGGTGCGCACCAGCCACGAGGCGTACGCCTCGCTCCCCGGGCACACGCCGATCTTCACCGTGGCCGCCGTGCGCACCGCGTCGCCGATGAGCCCCGCCAGGGTGGTGGCCAGGTCGATGCCGCCGGGGATGGAGCCGTCCTCGTTGATGACGAAGCTGGTGCCGCCGTTGCGCGCCGCGTACGCGTTCCACAGGCCGGTCCCGAAGCTGTCCCCCGGCGAGCTGAACAGGTTGATGAGGACGATGTGGTGCGCCGCCATGGCGTCGATCACGTTCAGGATGCGCAGGTCGTCGGAGGTGCCCGGCCTGCCGTCGCGCCCCGGGTCGGGCCCGGTGGAGAGCCCCGGCGTGCCGACGCCAGCGCCCACGTCGCAGTCGTGCGGCACGTCGTCGGCAAAGTTCACCACCACCCTCCGCGCGCCCGGCCGCCACCCGATGGCCCCGCCGCGCCCGGCGCCGGCGGGGGTGAGCTCGGCGTACGTCTCGTACAGCGCCCGCGAGTACGACTCGGGACTGTCACCGCCCGATCCCAGCGTCAGCGCCCCCAGCGCCGAGGCTACGGACGCCGTGCTGCCGGTAAGGCGCTGCGAAAGGTGGAACGGCTCGTCCCTGCCGTATCCGTACACGTTGTCGTAGCCGCACGAGGTGTAGCTGGCGCCGTAGTCCTCGTAGCTGGTCACGCCGAACTGCACGTCGGGCATCACCGCCGACACGGCGTTCATCACGGACACCGCGTTCACCTTCATGTGGTTCAGCTCGCCCCCCATGCTGCCGGTCAGGTCCAGCGAGAACACCACGTCTCCGCGCGGCGGCGCCGGGGGCAGGTAGGCGGTCTGGCGCTGCACCACCGTCTGCCCGGGCCTGAGCTCCACGCTTACGCTCGCGGGCTCCACCCGCCCCGGCTGGGCGGCCACCGCAAAGGCGGGACGCGGATGGGCCACCAGCGGCGGAGACGTGAGGGAGCCCCAGCTCTCCGGCGCGGCGTTGGCGCCGCGGTCCAGCGCGCGCGGCCCCGGCTGGGACGCCACGGGGCTGGATCGGGGACCGTCGGTGCAGGCCGCCAGGAGCAGCGCCGCGGCCATGAGGATGGGGATGGATTTCTGAGTACGCATTGTCGTCTCGCGATGGAGGCTGCCGCGGCCGGGGCACGCAGCCCGGGCGTTACCGGCAGGTGAGTGAGGATGCGAAGGAGCGCGTGGTGGGATCCGGCCTTCCTGATCAGCATGGCTGATTCGCCGTTCCTGATCGGGCCCTGCGTTGAGCAGGCCACATACCGGATCGTGCGAATACCGAAAAACCGTGATGGGAGCTGGATTTTCTCTCGGCCGATGCCGCGGCCCGCATCATCTCCAGCGCTCGTTGTGTGGCAATCGATGCCACGTTCCGTTACAGGTGTGGACACCGTGTGCGTGCCGCGACGAGACCTGGCCGGATGAACATCGAAAGGGATGGAGAGGTACAGAGGAACGGAGAAAAGCCAGAGGAACAGAGATCCGAATTCTCTGTTCCTCTGGCTTTTCTCTGTCCCTCTCCAGCGAATGCCGTAGCTGGATCAGGCGGTTACGGCGACCGATCTCGCGCCGAGCAACTGCCCGATGCCGTCGAAGAGGTGGTCGAGGGAGAGGTTGGCGAGGGCGCGCGGCTCGAACGGGGCGACGGTGACGGCCAGCTTGTCGCCGGCGAACTTGTGCGACCAGGCGGCGACGGCGCGGCCGCCGCGAAGGAGGAGCGGGTTGCCGTCGCCGCTGGTGGCGCCGGCGCCCATCTTCGCCGTGCTGTAGGCGAGCTTCATGTGTTCGGTGGCGACGAAGCGCTGGCGGCCGTCCGGGGCGTAGCCCATGGTGTACGCGTCCCACTTGGGGAGCAGCGCGACGGCGTCGGCATCGATCGGCTTGGTGGATGCGAACGCCGCCTGCTGACCCGCCGGCAGCAGCATCCCGCCGCCGACGTCGACGGTCTCCGCGTCGCGCAGCGCTTCCGCCGCGCGCTTCTGGCTGGTG
>DASTVC010000561.1:0-13528 GCA_035759295.1 Longimicrobium sp.
ATCGACAACCTGCTGCGGCTGAGAGCGGCGAGGCGCATCAACAAGGACGACTTCGAACGCGTGTGGTGATCCGTGTGAACCACGCGCTGCAGACGGTGCCTCTCGTCTCGATGTCAACGAAAGGGATTGCTACCAGATTTCTCAGTCGCGCGCCAGGACTGTCGCAAGGGACAGTTGCGCGCGGCGCTCCTTCGAAATGACAATTCGGGGGAGGATTTCAGGCCGGATCGACTCGCGCATACGCCGGGCACCTGCTGCGGCATCCGGTGTACATGCACCGCCGCGGCCCTGAACATCGGTTTCCCGCGGTCCGCCCGCCTCCCCGTCCGACGTTTCCCCTCGGAGTTTCCCGACGATGAAAAAGCTTCCCGTCTTCTCGCTTGCGCTGTGCGTTGCCGCCGCGTGGCTGTACTTCACGCCGTACATGGCGGTGAACAAGCTGCAGGCCGCCGCCGAGCGCGGCGACGCCGAGGCGCTGAACGAGATGGTGGATTTTCCCGCGCTGCGCACCAGCATCCGCACCGAGATCCAGGGCGCCACCGCCCGCGGCATTCAGAAGGACGGAGGCGTGTTCGCGGCCCTGGGCGCCGCGGCGGCGGGCTTTGTCGTGGGCCCGGTGGTCGACGCCGCCGTCACGCCGCAGGGCATCAGCATGCTGATGAAGGGCCAGAGCCCGGGTGACGACGAGAAGGACTCGGACGATGAAGGGAGCTGGCGCGACGACGTGAAGATCCAGCGCCGCTGGGAGGCCTCGGACAAGTTCGTGGTGCAGTACCGCAACCGCGATTCGGGGAGGGACCAGCTCGCGCTCGTCATGCGGCGCGACGGCCTGCGCTGGCGCCTGACCGGCATCCGCTTCCCCACCCCCGAGAAGTAATCCCGACGGTCCCGTAAGCACGAGGCCCACCCGCCGATCCCGGCGGGTGGGCTTTTCAGTGCCTGCATGGATTCCGCACCCGGATCGGCGCCCGGGCATTCATTCGCTCCAGCGGGCGGACGGCATGTTGCCCGATCAGATCCGCAACCAACATCATGTGCCTGGGACGGATCCGGCCCGCTCCCTGTCCCCTGTCCCCTTCAGCCGCTTGTCTGGCCCCTTTCGCCCCCCGCGCCTATCTTGCCCGCATGGTATCTCTCTTCGACATCCTGGGACCCACGATGGTCGGGCCATCCTCGTCGCACACGGCCGGCGCGTGCCGCCTGGGCCTGATCGCGCGCGCCGTGGCGGGCGCCACGCCTGATCGCGTGCGCATCCAGCTGCACGGCTCCTTCGCCGCCACGGGCGAGGGGCATGGTACGCACCGCGCCATCGTCGGCGGCCTGATCGGCCTGGCGCCCGACGACATGCGCCTGCGCGAGGCGTACGAGGAGGCGAAGGCCGTCGGCCTGGAGTGGAGCTTCGAAGACGTGGAGCTGGGCGACGACGCGCACCCCAACACCGCCATCTTTCACCTGGAGCGCGGCGACGAGCGGGTGACGGTGCGCGGCGCCTCGCTGGGCGGCGGGCGGGTGGAGGTGTCGGAGATCGACGGCTTTCCCGTCGCGCTGGGCGGCGACTACCACACCGTGGTCCTGCTGGCGCACGACGAGCCGGGCACCATCGCCTGCGTGGCCACCATCATGTCCGGGCACCACGTGAACCTGGCCACCATGCGCGTGGACCGCACCGGCCGGCACCAGGACGCCATGATGACCATCGAGGCCGACGAGCCGGTGAACGAAGCCGCCCTGGCGGCCATCCGCGGCTTCCCATGGCTGCGCTGGGCCCGCGCGGTGCCGAAGATCTCCTGAGCCGGGAGATGGGGGAAACAAACGTGTGCATTGCGTTTGGGAGCGAATGGCGGCGTATTAGTTGAACTGCCGTTCCCCGACCGTGGCGTCACGACGCCCGGACGGCTCACCCGCCCCTCTCTCAGCCGGAGAGATCTCATGAAGCGGATCCTTCTCCTCACCGCCGCCGCCCTTGGCGCGGCCCTCCTCGTTCCCACCGGCGCCCGTGCGCAGGACGCCTGGGTGCGCCAGGTGCGCATGCAGATCTCCCAGGCGGGAACCAACTTCGAGCAGCAGGGCTACGAGCTCACCCACCACATCTACACCGGATCGCTGAACGACGGCGGCTCGGAGATGGTAGAGCTGGAGCTGGACGTGGGGATGGAGTACCAGATCATGGGCGCCTGCGACGAAGACTGCACCGACCTGGACTTCACGCTGTACGACGGAAACGGGAACGTGGTCGACAGCGACCTGCTGGAAGACGACTACCCGCTGGTCTCGGTGACCGTAACGCGCTCGGGCGTCTTTCGCGTGCGGGTGAGCATGGCCGCCTGCTCCGCCGAGCCCTGCCGCTACGGCATCGGCATCTTCGGCAGGTAGCGCCGCGCTCCACCGACTGCGTGTGCCGCCGGAACCACAGGGCGTTCCGGCGGCTGGACGCGTTTGACGGGCGAGGGAACAGGGGACAGGTTACAGGGGACAGGGGAACGGCGGGGGCTGGTCGCTCCGTCCGGCGCCGCGTGCCGCGCTTCTTGCAGGTTTTTTCCCTGTAACCCGTACCCTGTAACCTGTCCCCCGCAGTTCCGCGCCATGCACAAGTCCATCGAATCCCTCGTCCGCGACGCGGAGCAGAGCGGCCGGCCGCTGCCGCAGGTGGTGCTCGACACCGAGTCCGCCGAAACCGGCGTGCCGCCGGAGGCCATCCGCGCCCGCATCGCCAGAACGCTGCAGATCATGCGGCGCGCCATCGACGAGGGGCTGGAGGGCAAGGTGCGCTCCGCGTCGGGGATGACGGGCGGGCGCTCCAAGAAGCTGTGGGACAACGGCCCCAACCTCCTGGGCGAGCGGGTGACCAAGACGCTGGCGCGCGCCATCTCCACGCTGGAGGTGAACGCCGCCATGGGGCTCATCGTCGCGGCGCCCACGGCCGGCGCGGCGGGGGTGCTGCCGGCCATCCTGATCTCCGTGGACGAGTTCGCGGAGGGCGGCATCAGCGAGGAGCGGCTGGTGGATGCCATGCTGGTCGCCGGCGGGGTGGGCGGGGTGATCGCGCAGCGGGCGTCGCTGGCGGGCGCCGAGGGCGGATGCCAGGCGGAGACCGGCACCGCCGCCGCCATGGGCACCGCCGCCGTCACCTGGCTGCACGGCGGATCGCACGAGCAGATCCAGACCGCCGTCGCGCTCTGCCTGCAGGGAATGCTGGGGCTGATCTGCGACCCCATCGGCGGGCTGGTGGAGATCCCCTGCATCTACCGCAACGCCAGCGCGGCCATGCAGGCCATCGCCGCGGCCGAGATGGCGCTGGCCGGCCTGGACTTTCCCGTGAGCGCGGACGAGGTGATCGACGTGATGGGCGAGGTGGGCCGCCGCATGCCCAGCGCCTACCGCGAAACGGCCATGGGCGGCCTGGCCGCCACCCCCTCCGCCCGCAAGCTGATCCAGATCCGCCCCACGTCCCGCCCCTCCGGCGCCAGCCGGTAGCGGCGGGGCACAGGCGCTCCGGACGGCATCGAGCTGCGTCCGCGGCGCCCCCTCCGGGCTCGCACCACTCGCCCACCTCCCCCCAAAAAGACTGGGGGAGGTTGATGTTGGGGCTGAGTTCGTGGCGCCTCGGACGGTCCGGCGCAGGCCCCCTCCGGGCCGGCACCACCGGCCCACCTCCCCCGAAACTGCCGGGGGAGGTTGATGTGATCCACCGGCTCTCCGGAGCGCGATCGAATTCTCCTCTCCCCCATGCTGTTTATGGGGGAGAGGTCGGGAGAGGGGGGCACCCGCGGACGCCAGTTCGATGCCGTTCGCAACGCCCTGCGGACGGATTTCGATCCCTGTCGAAGCGCGATCGAAGTCCACCTCCCCCAGGGGTTTTTGGGGGCGGTGCGAGCCTAGGCGAGTAAGGGGGCGCCCTGTCCGACGCCAGCGGGATGCTTGTCGAACCGCCATCGAATTCTCCCCTCTCCGTGAGGAACGAACGGGGAGGGGCCGGGGGAGGGGCACCGCGAAGCGCAGTGATCTCCTCCTTTTACACGCCGTATCTCCTCCCCGCCACTGGACACGCCGCCCCCGGGGTGAAACTTTGATTCAGAGCGCCCCGTAACCCCGACGGACTGATGGAACCTGTGTCGATCGTAACGATCATCGCCCTGGGCCTGGCGGCCAAGTGGGTGATCACGGCCTTGAAGAGCGGCGGCGGAAGCGGAGGCGGCTACGAGCTGGCCAGCCGCGACGCCCAGATCCAGAGGCTGCGCGAAGAGATGGATGGCCTGCACGGCGAAGTGCGCCGTCTGGCAGAAGAGCAGTCGTTCATGGTGCGCCTGCTCTCGGAGGGCGGCGCGCGACCCGCCGGCGGAGCGCTTTCCGCACCCGAGCGGCCCGACGGCCCCAACCCGGAGACAACGTGATGGTGACCCGCGAGGACGTGGTGAACTTCCTCAACCGGATGGAGCTGGAATTCGAGGAAGTAGATGAAGGCATGTGGCTGGCGTATCCCGGCGGACGGAACGGCGAGACCCCCGTGGTCATCAGCCACGCCCCGCCGCTGCTGGTGTTCCGCATGAAGGTGCTGGACGTGCCCAACGACGGCGACAAGTGCACCCAGCTGTACCGCAGGCTGCTGGAGGCCAACGCCAGCGACCTTGTGCACGCGGCGTACGGGCTGGAGGCGGACGACGTGATCCTTACCGAATCGCTGGAGATCGAGAACCTGGACTTCAACGAGTTCCAGGCCACCATCGACTCGTTCGGCATGGCGATGGCCACGCAGATGGAGTCGCTGTCCGCGTTCCGCGACTGCTGAACGCGGCGGCACCCCGACCTACGATCCCCCCGGCGAAAGGCCCGGCCCCCGGCCCGGCCGCCCCGCCGGGGAACCAGATACGGCTGAACGAGCGATGGGAATCTTCGACAAGCTTTCGCTGCTGATCCGGTCCAACATCAACGACCTGATCGCCCGGGCAGAGAACCCGGAAAAAATGCTCGAGCAGGTCATCATCGACATGCGAGAGCAGCAGACCCGCGCCAAGCAGGAGGTGGCGCTCGCCATTGCGGAAGAGCGCAAGCTCAAGTCGCAGGTGGAGAGCGAGGCGCGGCAGGCGCAGGAGTGGGAGCGCCGCGCCATGCTGGCCCTGCAGCAGGGGCGCGACGACCTGGCCCGCCAGGCGCTGCTTCGCCAGCAGGAGTACGCCGAGCGCGCCCGCAGCATGCACGAGACGTGGACCCGCCAGGCGGCCGACACCGAGAAGGTGAAGGACGCGCTGCGGCAGCTGCAGGTGCGCATCGAAGAGGCCCAGCGCAAGAAGAACCTGCTTGTCGCCAAGCAGAAGCGCGCCCAGGCCCAGAAGCGCATCCACGAGACCATGGCCGGTCTTTCCGACACCTCCGCGTTCGAGACCTTCGAGCGGATGGCGCAGAAGATCGAGCACACGGAGCGCCTGGCCCTGGCCTCGGCCGAGCTCTCGGAGGAGCTGTCCGGCGACCCGCTGGAGAAGCAGTTCAAGGCGCTGGAGGCGGGCACCAGCAGCGACGACCTGGAGTACCGGCTGCTGGAGATGAAGCAGAAGATGGGGCTCTCGCTCCCCCCCGGCGCGCCGGCCGCACAGCCGGCGCAGCTGGGCGCGGGTGCCTCCGCCGCGGCCCCGCCGCCGAACGCGGAGCCCACCACGGCGCACGACGCGGAGATCGTGCAGGACGACGGCTCGGCGCAGGCGGCGCAGGAGCGCACCGTTGCCGCGCCTCCGTCGCCGAACGCCACGCAGGCGCAGGGCGGCGGCCTGGGCGCCAACGACCGCGACCTGGCAGCGCAGATCGACGCGCTGAACCGGGGTGCGTAGGGGAAGTGCGTGAGTGCGTGAGTGCGGGAGTGCGTGAGTGCGGAAGTGTGTCGGATCCAGTGATCACTCCAGCGCTCTCGTACTCGGCACTCGGCACTTGGTACTCGGTACTTGAGGCGCGGCACTTGGCACCCGGCACTGCAGTCCACTACGTTCCGCGGGTCCGGCGCTGGTGCCGGGCCCGCGGTTCGTTTCAGCTGAAAGCCTGATGGCAGCCCGAGAGCAAGCCCAGCCCGGCCGGACCTCGCCCTTCGCGGTACTTACCGCGGCGGTGTTCGCGGTGCTGCTGCTGTGGTTCGTGTACAGCGTGGCCGGGGTGCTGCTGCTGCTGTTCATCGCCGCGCTCTTCGCGCTGTACCTGGGCGCGGTAATCGACTATCTGCAGGAGCGCCACCGCGTGCCGCGCGTCGGTGGCCTGCTTGCGGCGCTGGTGATCACGGCCATCGGCGTGACGGCGGTGGGGTGGCTGGTGCTGCCCCCCGTGGCTCGGCAGACGCAGGCGCTGATCACGGCGCTGCCGGGGCAGATCCAGGTGTGGATGGCCAGCCTGCGCCAGCTTACGACGGAGTATCCCCTGCTGGCGGCCGTGCTGCCGCCGGAGCGCCTGTCGGAGCAGCTCTCGGCGGTGGCGCAGAACGCGGGGCAGTACGCGGCGGGGCTGTTTCCCGTGGTCTTCGACACGCTGCACTTTCTCATCAACGGCATCAGCGTGCTGGTGATGGGGATCTACATGGCGCTGCGTCCGGAGGTGTACCGCGACGGCATTGTCTCGCTGGCGCCGCCGGTGCACCGCGAGCTGGTGCGCGACATCCTGGCGGACCTGGCCCGCTCGCTGCGCGCGTGGATCGGCGGGCAGATGCTGGCGATGGTCTTCCTGGGCGTGCTTACGTGGATCGGCCTGGAGATCCTGGACGTGCCCTTCGCGCTGGCGTTCGGCGTGTTCACCGGCGTGCTGGTGATGATTCCGTTCTTCGGCACGCTGGTCTCCACGCTGCTTCCCGCGCTGTTCGTGCTGGGGAACGGGGGCGTGGGGCACGCGTTCCTGGTGGTGCTGCTGGGGCTGGTGGTGCACCTGATCGAGGCCAACTTCGTCCATCCGCTCATCATGGAGCGCCGGGTGCACCTGCCGCCGGTGCTTTCCATCATCAGCGTGCTGGTGATGGCGGAGCTGCTGGGCCCCGTGGGTCTTCTCGTCGCCGTCCCCGTGCTGGCAACGGTGATGGTGATTACGCGCCGCATCTACGTGCACCGCCTGCTGGAGGGCAAGGGCTTCCGCCGCTTCGTCCGCGACGCCCCCTCCGAGATCCGCCTTCCCGAGGGCGTCCTGCGCCTGGACTCCGCCGCGGTGAGCATCCCCGCCGTGCTGGAAGAAGCGGGGTCGGCCCCGAGATGAAGTGCGTGAGTGCGTCAGTGCGTTAGTGCGGGAGTTACCTTCCCGACACGCACTTTCGCACTTTCGCACTTTCGCACTTTCGCACTTTCGCACTTTCGCACTCACGCACTCACGCACTCACGCACTCACGCACTCACGCACTCACGCACTCACGCACTCACGCACTCACGCACTCCATCCCGTGAACCACGACCTCTCCACCTACCGCTACGTCGTCGCCGCCGAAGGGCAGTTCGGGCCGCTGACCAGCAAGACGGCCAACAGCGCCGTCCGCTTCATCCCCGACCGCGTGGTGTGCGTGCTGGACTCCGCGCAGGCCGGGCGCACCGTGCAGGACGTGCTGGGGTTCGGCGGATCGATCCCGATCGTCGCGACGGTGGAGGAGGCGCTGCGGATGGAGCCCACGGCGCTGCTGGTCGGAATCGCGCCGCAGGGGGGCGGGCTGCCGCAGGTGTGGCGGCCCATGCTGCGCACCGCCATCGCCGGCGGGCTGCACGTGGTCAGCGGGCTGCACGCGCACCTGGGCGACGACCCGGAGCTGGCGGGGCTGGCGGCGGAGCACGGCGTGCGCATCCACGACCTGCGCAAGCCGCCCGCCGACATCCCCGTAAGCCAGGGCAACGCGCGGCTGATCGACGCCTACTCGGTGCTGACGGTGGGCACGGACTGCAACATCGGCAAGATGACGGCGGGGCTGCGCATCCGCGACGCCCTCACGGACCGCGGGACGAAGGTCGGCTTCGCGGCCACCGGGCAGACGGGGATCCTGATCGAGGGATGGGGGATTGCCGTCGACGCCGTGGTCGCCGACTTCATCGGCGGGGCGGCGGAGCGGCTGGTGCTGCGCGCGGCGGAAGGGAACGACGTGGTGCTGGTGGAGGGGCAGGGCTCCCTCGTCCACCCCGGCTACTCCGGCGTGACGCTGGGGCTGCTGCACGGCTCAATGCCGGACGCCATGATCCTCTGCCACCAGCCCACCCGACAGTGTCCGTACGGCGGCGGCAACGCGTACAGCTGGATGCCGCTGCCCTCCGTGGAGGAGATGATCCGGATCTGCGAGGACGCCATCGCCCCGTTGCGCCCGTCCAGGGTGATCGGCATCTCCCTCGTCACCTTCGACATGGAAGAGTCCGCCGCCCGCGCCGAGATCGCCCGCATCGCCGAGGTCACCGGCCTGCCGACGGCGGACCCCGTGCGCTTCGGCGCCGAGCCGCTGGCGGAGGCGATTCTCCGCGGCGCGCAGGAGAAGGTGAACGGGTGAACGGGTGAACGGACGATGCCGCCTTCGGCCCAACCTGTCATTCTGAGGGAGGCGCCGCCCGATACCTTCTTCTCGCTGGAACGCCTGGCGCCGACCGAAGAATCTCTACGCTGGGCGGCAAAGTCTTTCCGCCGGGAGTGTTTCCCGGGCGTTGCCCGCACAGGGTTCAGCGTGCAAGGAGGAGATTCGTCGCGCCGCACGGTCCCGCGCGACACCGGGGACCCGGGTTGGAGATGATGGAAAGCAGGCGGGCGGCCGGGAATCTACTCGGCCGCCCGCTTTCGTTCCTCCACGCAGTCCGCGACCATCCGGAAAAGCGCAGCCCCGCGCAGTGGTGCGCGGGGCGGGGCTTCAGACATCGTGCGGGCGGATGGTCAGCCGCAGCAGGTGCCCTTGCAGCAGCAGTCCTTGCCGCAGTCGCCGCCGCAGCAGCAGTCTGCGCAGCAGCAGTCGTTCGATTCGGTCGACA
The DNA here is from genome assembly GCA_035759295.1 of Longimicrobium sp. Classification (GTDB taxonomy): domain Bacteria; phylum Gemmatimonadota; class Gemmatimonadetes; order Longimicrobiales; family Longimicrobiaceae; genus Longimicrobium. The sequence continues at coordinate 8,943 of DASTVC010000561.1, forward strand.
TCACAGGCTCCGGTCAAGTGCGCGGGTGGGCGGATAGGCATCTACAGTAACCCCCATGCGCCCGAGGGACAAGCGTTTTCCGGCCGGCGCGGCTACGGGATCTCGATCCGGGGGCTCTCGATTGCGTCGCGGATGCTGGCATACATGGCGGCGGCGTCTTCGGATACACGGCCGGTCGCCATCACCCGCTCCGCCAGGACGAGCGCCTCGCGTGCACCCGCTTCGTCACCGAGCTCGTAGCGGGTGCCGGCCAGGTACGCCGCCATCCACAGCACCAGGTCGGCCGGGTGGCTCTCCGTACGGCGAACGGGGCTGCGGTCCGCGGGATTGGCCGACGGCCCGTTCAGCCGCGCCACGTCCACCTGCCGCAGCGACGCGGCAAACACGGCGGTGTCCGCCTGCGCCATGCCGTGTTCCAGGCGCTCGTCCACCGGGCGCAGCGTGTAGACCCCGCCGTCCGGCCGCACCGCCGCCGCATCCTTGAGCCAGTCCACGCCCGCGGTCGCGGCGATCACCAGCGGGCGCCCGCCTCCCGCCAGGGTTGCGGCCGCCCACGCGGCCCCGGCCGACTCCGGCAGGGTCTCGCCTTCGACGGCCGGCGGCGTCCACTCGTCCTCCCCCAGGTCCTGCGCCTGCGCGGGCATGGGCAGCCCGGTGCGGGCGGCCACCTCGCGCACGTACCACGGAAACTCCAGCATCACCCGCTGCACCAGCTCCACGTCCGGGCGCAGCCCCTCCACCGCCTGCGCGATGCCCAGGGGAAAGAAGTCGGTGTCGCCGTTGGTCACCAGCACGGCGCCCGGCGGGGCGGAGCGCAGCATCCAGCGCGCACGCTCCATCACCGGCTCCGTAAAGAAGCCTAGCTCCTTCAGCCGCTGCTGCGCCCGCGGCACGGCCGCCGGGTCGCGCCGCATCACGCCCGCCATCCACACGTTCAGCCACACGTTGCCGTCGTCGGGCGCGCACTCCGCCGCGCGGGACGCGTGCGTCCACATGGAGTCCAACCCGCCGGGCTCCAGGAACAGGCGCCGGACGTAGACCGATGCGACCAGGTTGTGCCCGGCGGAATGGCAGGGCCGCACCCGCAGCGCCTTGCGCGCCTCCCTGAGGGCCCCGTCCGCGTCCTCCATCCGCATCCGCGCGTCGCCCAGCCAGACGCGCAGGTCCGGATCGCCGGGATCGCGCTCCACCAGCGCCTGGAACATCGGCAGCGCGCCCTCCACGTCGTTCCGGAAGTACGTGGCCAGCGCCTGGTCCAGTGACTGGGCGGGTGCGGGCGATGCGGCGCACAGCGCGGCCACCGCCAACAGCAGCGGGAATGAACGAGCGGTCATGATGGGAACGCGGGCGGCGGAAGGATGGCGCGGCCCGCCCGCGGGGATGCGGGCGGGCCGGGAGGTCAGGCTACCACTGGATGGTGCCCTGCTTGCTGGTGTCCACCTTGTCGGCCTCGCCGGTGCCGAACAGGAACTTCTCGGTCTGCTCGTACAGGAAGGTCTTGGCCTCGGCGTCGCGCACGTTCAGGCCGTAGTGGTTGATGAGCATGGTCTGCTGCTTGAGCCATTCCTGCCAGCAGACGTTGCAGATGTTCGCCTGGATGCGCTTGCCCAGGTCGTTGTTGAACGGCGCGTACGGCAGCCCGGCCCGGGTCTGTCCGCAGCGCGCGCAGGTGACGTCGGCCATCGGATGGAATCCTTGTGGATGATGAGCAGGCCCGCGCCTTCGCGAACCGCGACGGAATCTAACGCGTGCGGCAAGTCTCCGTCCAATAGGGAGCGCATGAGCGCATGAGCGCATGAGCGCATGAGCGCGTGAGTGCGTGAGTGCGTGAGTGCGTGAGTGCGTGAGTGCGTGAGTGCGTGAGTGCGGATGCGTTGCGCCGGAGTTCGGGCGGGCACCATGATACATTCGATCCGATCTCCGGGTAGCGGACGCGCAGAGGCGTCGGACGCCGCGCACAGTCTGGCCGCCGAGTCCGCGCAGGCGGACTTTACGATGTTCCAGCGGCGAATTCATTCGCTCCCGCGGGCGGACGGCACGGAAGCCGAATCAAATCGTCGACGAGCATTTTCAACCGGTTCCCCTCCCTTCTGCCGCACAGCGTGAGCGAACATCCATCCGGCCCCGCGTCCCAGCCGCAGCCCATCCCCGCGCGCATCAGCGAGGACGGCCGCACCGCAACCTGGAATCCCGGGATGACGTACGCCGCGCAGGTGCTGGTCCGCGTCCGGCTTGCGGATGGCGCGGTGGAGGAGCGCCGGTCGATGAACAGCGGCCGCGCCCGTGTGCGCGAAGGCGAGCGGATCGAAGCGATCCTTGCGAACGAGCTTCTGTGAGCCGGGCGCTTCTACACTGAATCGAGGAAATCTGCGTGATGGATGACACGGAAGACGCGGAGGACGGCCCGTTCCCGCCGACGGTGCTGGTCTCGGTCGTCTGGAGCTTTTGCGACGGGGAGCAGTTCTCCGATCCGGTGGAGTTCGACCGCCGCGTGCGCGAGTACCATGTGGAGATCACCGAACACGATACGTGGGATCCGGACGAGATCGTGCTGCCCGTGCCGCGCGTCCGCGTGATGTACTTTGGCGTGGAGTCGCCGGACGACGACGAGTACACCGACTTCGTGGCGGATCTGTCCGCCGACGATGGCACGCACTTCACCGCGCGCGAGCTGCTGCTCAAGCTCAACAACGTGGTCGCGCCCCGCCTGAAGGGGATGGACCACTGCTACTACGAAGGCCTGTTCCTCACCGACGAGATCGGCGAAGACGGCGTCCCCGTCTACGAGATGATGCAGGGAAGCTGAGCCCGTCGCCGCTTCGGCGGGAACACCTTCGTGGAAGCGCGCACGAATGGGATTCGAGGTCCGGGAGGAGCCGCTCACAGCGACGGCCGAATACGCCGCCGTCTCCATTGCCTTCGAGGTGCGGCGGGTGCTCGACGTCGAGGTGATCGATGGCGGACTGGGGGGCTTCGCGCTGTCGGAGCGCGCGGTCGACGTGCCGTATGTGAAGGACTACGACGCGGACGACGGCGGCCCGGCGCGCTGGCGCGAGCGATTCGACCTCTCCCACTGGGGATTCCTGGGCGCGCGGATCGACGGGCGGCTGGTGGGCGGCGCCGCGGTGGCGTGGGATACGCCGGGGGTGACGATGCTGGAGGGGCGGCGCGACCCGGCCGTGCTCTGGGACATCCGCGTGGCGCCGGAGGTCCGCGGTACGGGCGTGGGCGCCGCGCTCTTCCGCGCGGCGGAGGCGTGGGCGGCCGCGCGCGGGTGCCGGCGGCTGAAGGTGGAGACGCAGAACATCAACGTGCCCGCGTGCCGTTTTCTACGCGCGGCAGGGGTGCGTGCTGGGCGCCATCCACCGCTTCGCCTATCCCGAGCTTCCGCACGAGGTGCAGATGCTCTGGTACCGGGAGTTACGATCGAATGCGAATCCGGCCCAGTAACGTGGCGTCCGCCCGCTGGAGCGAATGAATTCGCCGCTGGAAAATCGCAAAGTCCGCCTCCGCGGACTCGGCGGCCGGGCCATGCGCGGCGTTCCACGCACCTGCGCGTCCGCAACCGGGTGACGCGCGTTACATCCGCGAGCAGCATTGGATTCGGCGTCCCGCAGCCGGGAGCACGCAATGGAGATCCAGGGCTGGGTGCTGTACGACGACTCGTGCGGGTTCTGCCGCGGATGGGTGCCGTTCTGGGCGCCCACGCTCCGCAGGCGCGGCTTCGACATCGCGCCGCTGCAGGCGCCGTGGGTGCGCGACGCGGTGACGCTTGCGGATGGAGATCTGCTGGACGACCTGCGCCTGCTGCTGCGCGACGGGCGCCAGATACAGGGCGCCGACGTGTATCGCCACGTGATGCGGCGGATCTGGTGGGCGTGGCCGTTCTGGCTGCTCTCCTGCGCCCCCGGCTTCCGTCGCCTGTTCGACGCCACCTACCGCGCCTTCGCCACCCACCGCCACCGCTTTTCCCGCGCCTGCGGGCTGCCAGGCGCCACGACCAACCACGAGGGTTGACCAGACATCGTAGTGCTGTTTACGATCAGGAACTACTGGGCTACGATGGGAGGGGGATATGGCGACAAACCAGCACGTTATTCCACATGCCGCCGGGTGGGCGGTCCGCGGTGCCAGGAACACCCGTGCAACGCGCGTTGTGTCTTCGCAGCATGAGGCGATTGATGTCGCGCGTGAGATCGCGCGCAATCAACGGACGCAGCTGGTCATCCACGGCCGCGATGGCCGCATCAGGGAGAAACGGAGCGTCGTCCGCGCCTGATCGGCAGCAAGGGCAGGCCTCCGCAGCCTGCCCTCTTGCATTCTGCTTCTGTAGGCCGCCGATCCTCGCAGCGACCTTGGGACCGCTCCCAACTGCATGCCCCCATGAAACGCCCGCCTGCCCCAACGCTTACGGGGCCTTGACTTTACGCGCGCATTTCCGCTTTATCTACGCGCCCCGACATCCTCATCCTTCCCCGGCAGTCCTTTCCGATGGACCTCACGCAAGCCGACGCCGCCGCGCCGGAGCGCATCCCCGCGCCGCCCGCGCCCATCATCACCTATCCCGAGACCTCGAAGCATGAGCC
>DASTVC010000562.1:0-6202 GCA_035759295.1 Longimicrobium sp.
CGCGCTCCAGGACGACGTTGGCAACTCGGGGTGCCCCACCAACGTGAACTGCCCCTGCGCCAACTGATCCGGAGTGGAACCCATGGGAACGCCGCCGCCGCGGCGGCGTTCCCGCTCCCCGCCGCACCCGCGGCCGATTCCGCGCTCATTCCGGCCCCGGGCCGATCCAAGGAGACGTGACATGAGGGCCACCCTCGACATGCAGACCTCGCCGCTGGACCGGAACCCGCCCCCGGCGCCGGCCCCCGGTCTGGTGCAGCTGAAGTATACGGCCGCCAGGACCCGCTGGGTGCCGTCCCGGTACAACGCGCGCACGGTGGCGGAGGATGGCCGGCTGATCCTGTGGAACACCTTCAGCGGCGCCATCAGCGCGTTCGGCGCCCGGAGCCGCGAGGCCGTGCTGTCGCGGCTGTCGGTGAACGGCGTGGCCGAGCCGCTGGACAAGGTGGGCACGTTTCTGAGCGAGCGCGGCTTTCTGGTCAAGGAAAATACCAACGAACTCAACCAGTTCCGCTACCTGTTCGCCCGGCAGCACTGGAGGCAGGACACGCTGCAGCTCATCCTGCTGGCCAGCGAGGACTGCAACTTCCGCTGCGTGTACTGCTACGAGAAGTTCAAGAACGGCACCATGCTCCCCGAGGTGCGCGAAGGGGTGCGCAACCTGATCACGCAGCGGGCGCCCACGCTTAGCCAGCTGAGCCTGTCCTGGTTCGGCGGCGAGCCGCTGTACGGCTGGGACGCGGTGGAGGAGCTGTCCCCGTTCGCCCAGCGCATCGGCCGCGAGCACGGGATCGGCGTGTCGCAGAACATGACCACCAACGCGTACCTGCTCACCGAGGAGCGGGCGACGAAGCTGCTGGAATGGGGGTGCGACCGCTACCAGATCACGCTGGACGGCCTGCCCGAAGAGCACGACTGCAAGCGCGTGGGCCGCGACGGAAGCCCCACCTACGCCACCATCCTGGACAACCTCCGTTCGCTCAAGGCCCGCAAGGCCGACTACGAGGTGGCCATCCGGGTGAACTTCGACCAGAAGAACTTCCAGAAGCTGGGGCCGTTCCTGGAGGCGCTGAGCGAGGACTTCGGGGGCGACCCGCGCTACGTGCTGCGCTTTCGCGCCGTGGGCAAGTGGGGCGGCGACAACGACGCGGCGCTGGAAACCTGCGGGCGCGACGAGCAGCGCGACGTCATCGACCAGGTGCGCCGCAAAGCGGAGGAAGTGAACCTGCGCAACGAGGCCGGCATTCGCGACTACGCCAAGCCGGGGCAGCAGGTGTGCTACGCCGCCCGACCGTTCAACTTCATCGTGGGCGCCACCGGCAAGCTGATGAAGTGCACGGTGGCGCTGGACGAGATGCCCGAGAACGTGGTGGGCCAGCTGCAGCGGGATGGAAAGCTGGAGCTGGACCACGAACGGCTGAGCGCGTGGGTCACGCCGCACTTCGAGAGCGACACCATGTGCCAGAACTGCTACGTGCTCCCCGTCTGCCAGGGGGCGCAGTGCCCGCTGAGCCGCGTGGAGGTGAACCGCCGCTCCTGCGCGCCCGTCAAGAGCACGCTCAAGCGCGAGATGCGGATCACCCTGAACGAGTCGCGGGTCCCGGCGGCCGCGGGGGGCTGACGGGGCGTACCCGCTTCCGGAATCCATCTCGCGCCCGCCGCCGACGCGCCCCGACTCGAGCTGCCCGCCATGCCAGCGACGCCTCCGTCGGCGGGGACTGTCCCCGCCGGCCCCACCATCGCCACCGCGCTCCTGCTTCCGCAGGACCGCATTCCGCGCGCCCCGCTCAGCGCATGGGCCGGGCGGCTTCGCGAGAACGTGGCCCGGTTCCGCGGTGAGTGCCGCACCCCCGTGCTGCTGTCGGGCGAGGGGAACGCCGCCGGCAACAACGCGGCGCTCATCGCCGCGCACCGCGGCGACGGGCAGGCCGCGTGGGAGGTGTGCGAGCGGCAGATCCTCTGGCAGCAGCGGCTGAGCCGTCGGGCGCGCCGTCCCGAGATCGCGGCCCGCTGCGTTCAGCCCTGGGTGAACCTGGCGCGGCTGGAGGCCATCGCCGGGGAGTGGGAGGCGGCCGTGTCGCGCCTGGAGCGGCTGCGTCCCCTGGGGCGTACGGGCGCCATTGCGCTGCAGCCGCTGCGCCGCGACGGGATGGGGTGCACCCGGATCGACGGGGGGAGCGACGAGGAGTTCGCGGCGGTGCTCGACAACATGTACGTCATCGACACCCTGCGGGCGCTGCTGCAGAACCGGCGCTGGGACGAGGTGCTGGAGTTCGCCGCCCGGGTGCGGCGGACCTTTCGCCCCGGCCTGGGGCTGTGGGCCATGGAAGGGTCCATCGTGGCCGCGTGCCGCGGCGGGGACACCGACCGGGCCCGCGAGGTGGGGCACGAGGCGCTGGGGCGCGCCGAGGTGACGGCGTGGCGGCGGCTGGTCTTCCGGCTGCGCGTGGCCGAGGTGGAGCTGTGCGCCGGCAACGGCGAGCGCGCCTCCGCCGAGCTGGGCACCCTTGCCCGCGGCGTGCGCCGCCTTTCCGCCGCCACCCGCGCGCAGCTGCAGCCGCTGTACGTGCTGAACCGGCTGGCGGCGGCGTGCCTGGAGTGCGGACGCGACGAAGACGCCGCGGGAGTCGCCCACGACGTTTACGAGGGCGCGCGGGCCGCGGACGACCAGGTGTTCGAGCTGGAGGCGCTGCGCATCCTGGCACGGGCCGCGCCCGGCGCCGAGCGGGCGGGGTGGGAGGACGCCCTGGGCGCGCTGCAGGCCACGACGGAGTACCGGCAGTACCGGTCGCGGAGCGCGCCCCCCGCCGACCCGTCCGTCCTGGACGCGCTGCTGGCCGAGCTTGCCGACGTGTACGCGGCCTGACCCGGCCGCCACTTTCTCCGCGGATCCGACCATGCGCCTGACCGCTTACCGCCTGGGCCCCGTGGTGCCCGTCCTGCGCCCCGCCACGCCGCGGCGCGCGTGGATGGACGAAACCACCGACCGGTACGCGTACCGCTGCCTTCCGCTCACCATGGGCAACCAGTTCGGCTGGGAGCTGCTGAGCCCCGCCACCTTCGAGGCGCTGTGGACGGGAGGCAAGGGGGTGGGGTGCGTGCAGGTGGTGCGGCTGGACGGCGGAAAGGGGCAGCTGCCGTCCAGCCACTTCGGCCACGGCGTGCTCACCTTCAACAACTGCTACCTGTTCCGCACGGACGCGCGCTGCCAGCTGTTCGTCACGGGCCCGCCCAACCTGCCCAAGGACGGCATCGCCCCCCTGACGGGAATGGTGGAGACCGACTGGCTGCCCTTTGCCTTCACCATGAACTGGCGCTTTACCCGTCCCGGCGTGCCGATCCGCTTCGAGGAAGGGGAGCCGTTCTGCCATTTCTTCCCCGTCTCGGCCGGCGTGCTGGAATCGGTGGAGCCGACGGTGTGCGACCTGGACGACGAGCCGGAGCTCGCGGTGCAGTACCGGGAGTGGAAGGACTCGCGCGACCGGTGGGTAGAGGACCTGCAGGTGGAGGGGACGGTGGCGCACGAGCAGGGGTGGCAGCGCTTCTACCACCGCGGCGAGCTGCACACCGGCGAGCGGGCGCCCGTGGAGCACCGCACGCGGATGAAGCTGTGCCCGTTCCACGCGGCGGCGCCGGGGATGGAGGCGGCTTCGCGCGCGGACGGCGTGGCCACGGCGGAGGCCGCCGCGGCGGTGGGGGCGGGATGATCGCGTTCCAGGAGAGCGGCGACGCGCGCGGCGGGGCGGAAGTGGAGCCCGGCGACACGCTGATGATGCTCCCCGCCGCGATCGTGGCGGGGATCGAGGAGCGGGCGGTGGTGCTCTGCCTGCCGTGGGAGGAGGGGGGGCTGCGGCTCAAGCGCGGCGTGTACGACATCTACCGCGCCTTCCACCTCCCGCGCCCGGTGGCCGAGGTGCTGCCGGAGGACCCGGAGCGGCGGGCGAAGGTGCTGCAGTGCATCCGCCTGCTCGCGTCCCGCGGGTTCCTGGTGCCGCCGGAGGTGGGGATCGCCACGCTGTCGGGGGAGCCGGCTCCCTACGCGGAGCCGGACGGGTTCAGCGTTCTGGCTTGAGGCGGTGGTGGCGCAGGAAGTCCATGAACTTGAGGTAGTCGTCCTGGGCCACGCCGAACACCTGCAGGGCGCGCTTGTAGCTCCAGTTGCTGCGGCGCAGCCCTTCCTCGATCACGCCGCGCACCTGGCAGCGGTTCAGCTCTCGCTCCATGAACGGCTCGTGCACCAGCTCCCAGAACGTTCCCGCGCCCTCCATCATCCGCTCCACCAGCGACGCGGCCGCCGCGGTGGCGGGCGCCGGGGCGACGGCGGCCATGGCGCCGGGGGTGGAGGAGGCGGGCACGGTACAGGTGCAGAAGGCGTCGCACTCCAGCTGCTCCTCGAAGGTCGCCGGCTCGATGACGCCCGTGCCGCCGCAGAGCGAGTGGCTGGTCTCCACCACCGCCCGCAGCTCGCGGACGTTTCCCGGCCAGGGGTACCGCGCCAGCCGGTCCAGCGCGCGCTCGGAGAAGCGCCGCTCCGTCCCCGTCTGGACGTTCAGCCGGCGCACGTAGTGGTCCGTCATCAGCCGCCAGTCGCCGCCGCGGTCGCGCAGCGGGGGAATGTGCAGCTGCAGGTGGCGCAGGCGGTAGAGCAGGTCTTCGCGAAAGCGGCCCTGCGCCACCAGGGCCCGCAGGTCGCGGTTGGTGGCGGCGATCACCCGCACGTCCACGCTGCGTACGCGGGTGTCGCCCACGGGCACCAGCTCGCCTTCGCTCAGCACGCGCAGCAGCATGGCCTGCGCGGGAAGGGGAAGCTCGCCCACCTCGTCCAGGAACACCACGCCGCCGTCGGCTTCCGTAAAGACCCCCCGGTGCTCCTCGAAGGCGCCGGTAAAGCTGCCGCGCTTGTGGCCGAACAGCTCGCTGGCGATGAGCTGGCTCTCGGTGTACTGCGCGCAGTTGACGGAAAAGAAGGGTTTTCGCGAGCGGTTGCTGAGCAGGTAGATGGAGCGGGCGAACAGCTCCTTGCCGGTCCCCGTCTCGCCGGTGATGAGCACCGGGCCCGACGCCTGGGCAAAGCGGTGCACGCGCTCCTGCAGCGCCAGCATGGAGGCGTGCTGCCCCACCAGCATGGTCTCGCGCCGCTCGCCCCACCGCTCCAGCGACATCAGGCGGATGCGCCGGGCCAGTTCCGTTTCGTCGACACCGCTGCTGGCAGATCGCTGGATCACGGCGCGTACCTTCCGCGAGGGGGGAGCCGGGTGCTCCGTTTGCCGCCGCTTCACATCGACCGCAAGCCCCCGGCGGGGAGGGGGACAGGAGCGCGGAAAACGGCGTCGGGCAGCCGCGGCGGGCGCACGGAGACCGGCGGCGCGCGGGGCCCGGAAACGGGATGCTTTCTCGAAAATTACGACAGGTGTGGTGGAATTGCGTCTTGAAGCGATTGCTACGTTACGTTGCCTCACGCGGACTGTCAACTGCCCCGTGCGGCGCGTAGCATCGGCCGTTTTCGGCTGCATGGGGCGCCGCCGTGCCGGGAGGCGCGCGTGACGGCCGCGGCGCCCCCGCGGCCGCGCGGCGCGGGGCGTTTTCCGCTGGCGGGAACGCTGGGGCTGGCGGCGCGCCATGCCGCGCCGGAGCTGGTTTCCCACGCCGCGCGCGAGCGGGTGCTACGGGTGGCGGGGCGCATTCCCGCCGCGCTCACCCGCGCCGCGTACCTGGAGTGCCGGCTGCGCGACGGCCCCGATCCGGTGGACCTCATCTTCCGGGTAGAAAAGCCCGGCGCGGAGATCCTGGCGGGGCGCAACCCGGCCATCTGCGCGGGGCACCTGGGGCAGGGGGGCGCGGCGTGGGAGGCGGTGGCGGCGCTCTGCCGCGCCTGGCTGGACGGCGCCGACCCCGCCTGGGCGCTGGTGCGGCACCTGTGGCTGGAGCTGGACCTGGACGCCCCCGCGGGCCCCGGCGCCCCGCCCGTGCCCTCGCCCTCCGTCTTCCTGGCCTTCGAGGACGACGCCACGGCGGGGATGGACGCCGACGCGCTCCTCGCGCTGCTGGACGTGGTGCTGGCCCCGCTGGCTCCCGGCGGAATGGACGCGGGGTCGCGCACGCGGCTGCGCGGGGTGCTGCTGCGGCGCCCGCCGGGCGCGGCCATGCCGTACGCGGGGATCATGCTTTCGCGCCCGCGGCAGGCGGTGCGCGTGTACCTGTC
>DASTVC010000563.1:0-14173 GCA_035759295.1 Longimicrobium sp.
GTCGAGGGGCCGGGGTGGAGCGCGCTGTTCACCTCCATGTTCATGCACGGCGGCTGGGCGCACATCCTGGGCAACATGCTGTTCCTGTGGGTGTTCGGGAACAACATCGAAGACTCCATGGGCCACTTCCGCTTCCTGGTCTTCTACCTGGTCTGCGGACTGGCGGCCACCTTTACGCACATCTACTTCTCCCCGGCCAGCAACATGCCGATGGTGGGGGCCAGCGGCGCCATCAGCGGGATCATGGGCGCGTACATTCTGCTGTATCCGGGGGCGAAGGTGCGGACGTGGTTTCCACCCATCTTCTTCCCCCGCATCCGCGCCTTCTTCTTTCTCCTGCTCTGGTTCGTGCTTCAGCTCTACGAGGGGCTGGAGATGCAGCCCACGGCGGAGGAAGGCGGCGTGGCGGTGTGGGCGCACATCGGCGGATTCGTGGCGGGGCTGCTGCTGATCAAGGCCTTCGACCGGCCGCGGCTGGTGGCCGCCAAGCGCGCGGGCGTGCAGCTTGCGCGCGGCGAGGTGGCGCCGCTGCGGTGGTGAGCATAGAATGACGGCCTTCCGTCCCCGTCCGCGCGGAGCCATTCGCCCGGAGCAGGTGTTTTCCCCGCTGCTCCGGGTTGCACCGCGCCCGCCCGCGCCGTACGCGACAAACGGGGGCGCTCACGCGGCAGGCACCGCGGCCCGCGCTTGACGCGTGCGGGCCGTCCCCCGATTGTTACCGCCATGCGTAAGATCATGATCGCCATCGGCGTGCTTCTGGCCGCGCACGCCGTCCTGCTGCTGGTGCGTCCCGCCGGCGCCGCCTCGGAAACGCCGGACGGCGAGAGCGGCGTAACGGTGGGCATCGTGTTCGACGTGGGCGGGCGCGGCGACAAGTCGTTCAACGACGGCGCCTACCTGGGCGCCGAGCGCGCCGCGAAGGAGCTGGGCGCCCGCGTGCGCTTCGTGGAGCCGGGCGAGGGGTCCGACCGCGAGGCCGGGCTGCGCCTGCTGGCCGCGCAGGGAATGGACCTGGTGATCGGCGTGGGCTTCATCTTCACCGACGACCTGAACGGGCTGGCCAGGGAGTACCCCGACACCCGCTTTGCCGGGGTGGACTTCGCCGTCAAGACCGACGACGCGGGGAACGTGGTTCCCCCCCCGGCCAACCTGGCCGCCCTCAAGTTCCGCGAGGAGCAGGGATCCTTCCTGGTGGGCGCGCTGGCGGCGCTGGTGTCGAAGAGCCACCGCGTGGGCTTCGTGGGGGGAATGGATATTCCCCTGATCCACAAGTTCGAGGCCGGGTACCGCGCGGGGGTCATGCACGTGTGCCCCGACTGCCGCGTGGTGGCGCAGTACGCCGGCGTGACGCCCGAGGCGTTCCGCAACCCGGGACGCGGCAAGGAGCTGGCCCTCAGCCAGTACAACGGCGGGGTGGACGTGATCTTTCACGCCTCGGGCTCCACCGGCCTGGGGGTGTTCGAGGCGGCGCGCGCCACCGGCAGGCTGGCCATCGGCGTGGACGCCGACCAGTACGCCGAGGCGCCCGGGTACGTGCTCACGTCCATGGTCAAGGGCGTGGACAACGCCGTGTTCGACGTCATCCAGCGCACCCGCGACAACACCTTTCACGGCGGCGTGTACGAGTTCGGCCTGCGCGAGGGCGGTGTGAGCTACGTGTACGACGAGCACAACCGCGCCCTGATCCCCGACGCGGTGCGCGCCCGGCTGGAGCAGCTGCGGACGGAGATCATCGCCGGCCGCATCCAGGTGCCCTTTACCCGCTGACCGGCCCCATCCCCCCCATGTCCCAGGACTCCGTGCACTCCACTCCCTCCGCGGCGGGCGCCGCCGCGGTGCGCATGGCCGGCATCGACAAGGCGTTCGGCCCGGTGCGGGCCAACCGCGGCGCCACGCTCGAGGTGGGCGCCGGCGAGATCCACGCCCTGGTGGGCGAGAACGGCGCCGGCAAGAGCACCCTCATGCGCATCCTGAGCGGGATGTTCACCCCCGACGCGGGGACGGTGGAGGTGAACGGCCGCGACGTGACGGGGTGGTCCACCGCGCAGGCCATTGCCGCGGGGGTGGGAATGGTGCACCAGCACTTCATGCTGGTCCCCACCCTGAGCGTGGCCGAGAACGTGGTGCTGGGCACGGAGCCGCGCCGCGGGCTGGTGCTGGACCGCGAGCGCGCCCGCCGCGAGGTGCGCGCGCTCAGCGAGCGCACGGGGCTGCGGGTGGACGTGGACCGCGCCGTGAGCCGCCTGTCGGTGGGCGAGGCGCAGCGGGTGGAGATCCTCAAGGCGCTCTTTCGCGGCGCGCGGGTGCTGGTGCTCGACGAGCCCACGGCGGTGCTCTCCCCACCCGAGGTGGTGGAGCTGTGGAACGTGCTGCGGGGGCTGCGCGGCGAGGGCGCCACGGTGGTGCTGATCACCCACCGCCTGGACGAGGTGATGGAGGTGAGCGACCACATCACCGTGATGCGCGCGGGAACCACCGTGGGGCGCATGCGGACGGCGGAGACCACGCCCGCCGGGATCGCCCGGGCCATGGTGGGGCGCGACGTGGCCCTGGCGGCTGCGCTCACCGGCGAGGCCGCGCCCCCGCCCCGCCCCCCGGTCGCCGGCGGCGCGCCGGCGCTGGAGGTGCGCGACCTGGTGGTGGGCGCCCCCGGGCGGCCGCGCGCGGTGGACGGCATATCGTTCCAGCTCATGCCGGGAGAGATCCTGGGGATCGCGGGGGTCGAGGGGAACGGGCAGACGGAGCTCATCGAGGCCATCGCCGGGCTGGAGCCCGCCGCCTCGGGCGCGATCGTGCTGAACGGGGCCGACGTGACCGCGCGGACGGTGCGCGAGCGCGGCGAGGCGGGGCTTTCGCACGTCCCCGAAGACCGCCAGCGGCGCGGGCTGATGATGGACTACTCGGTGGCCGACAACCTGGTGCTGGGGCAGCAGCACCGCTTCGCGAAGGGAATGGCGCTGGACCGCGCCCGCATTGCCGCCAACGCCGACGCACAGGTGCGCGCCTATGACGTGCGCCCGGCCGACCCGTCGCTGCCGGCGCGCGCCCTCTCGGGGGGCAACCAGCAGAAGGTGGTGGTGGCGCGGGAGATGATGCGCGACTTCAGCGTCCTTCTCGCGGCGCAGCCCACGCGCGGGGTGGACGTGGGCGCGGTGGAGCAGATCCACGACCGCATCCGCGCCGCGCGCGACGCGGGAAAGGCGGTGCTGCTGGTGTCGGCGGAGCTGAACGAGGTGCTGGCGCTGGCCGACCGGGTGGCGGTGATGTACGCGGGACGCTTTGCGGCGGTGCTGCCGCGGGCGCAGGCGACGGAAGAGGTGCTGGGACCCTACATGACCGGCGCGCACAGCGAGGAGGCCGCGTGAGCACGACCACCCCCGCGGCGGCCGCGAGCCCCGCCCCGCCACCCTCCCCCGCCCCGGCGCCGCGCTGGCGCACGCAGCTGGAAGAGGCGCTGCTCCCGCCCCTGGTGGCCGTCCTGGCGGCCATGGTGGTGGGCGACCTGCTCATCCTGTCCGTGGGCCAGTCGCCGGCCGACGTGTACGGGATGCTGCTCACCGGCACCTGGGGGAACGCCTACGGCTTCGGACAGGTGCTGTTCAAGGCGACCACGCTCATCTTTACCGGCCTTTCGGTGGCGCTGGCGTTGCGCGCCGGGCTCTTCAACGTGGGCGCCGAGGGGCAGCTGGCGGCGGGCGGGTTCGCCGCTGCGCTGGCCGGCTGGCTCCTTCCCGCGGGGACGCCCTGGCTGCTGGCGGTGCCCCTCTGCATCGTCGCGGCGGGGGTGGGCGGCGGCGTGGTGGGCGTGGTTCCCGGGGTGCTGCGGGCGCGCTTCGGGGCGCACGAGGTCATCGTGACCATCATGCTGAACTTCATCGTGCTGGCGCTGCTGAACTACGTGGTCTCGGCGCACCTGCACGTGCCCGAGACGCTGCACACCCCCGACATCGGCGGCGGCGTGATCCCCCGCTTCGGCGGCCCGTTCACGGGGTCAGCGGCCAACGCCTCGCTGTTCGTGGCGCTGCTGGCCGCCGGGCTGGTGTGGTGGTACCTGTTCCGCACCCGCCGCGGCTACGAGCTGCGCGCGGTGGGGCTGCAGCCCGACGCGGCAGAGTACGCCGGGGTGCGGGTGGGCGGGGTGTGGGTGCGGGCGATGGCCGTCTCGGGGGTGCTGGCGGGGCTGGGCGGCATCAATTACGTGCTGGGCTACAAGCACTACTACGAAGAGGGCTTCGCGGGCGGCGCCGGCTTTCTGGGGATCGCGGTGGCGCTGGTGGGCCGCAACGACCCGGTGGGCATCGTGCTGGCCGCGCTCTTCTTCGCCACGCTGTCGCAGGGCGGCCTGGCCATCAACGCGGTGGTCCCCAAGCAGATGGTGGAGGTCATGCAGGGCGTGGTGATCCTGGCCGTGGCCGTCTCGGTCCCCGAGGTGCGGCGCCTGCTTCGCCAGCAGCGGAGGGCCGCCTGATGACGGTCGTCATCGTCTTTCTGCTGCAGACCATCCGCATCGCCGTTCCCTACCTGTTCGCGGCGTCGGGGGGAATGGTGGCGGAGCGCGCGGGGGTGGTCTCACTCACGCTGGAGGGCTTCATGCTCACCGGCGCCTTTACCGCCACGCTGGGCGCCTACTACAGCGGCAGCCCGTGGATCGGCCTGCTGTGCGGCGTGGCGGGCGGGCTGGTGATGGGACTGCTGCACGCCATCGCCAGCATTCGCTACGGGGCCGACCAGATCGTGGTGGGCATCGCCATCAACCTGCTGGTGGTGGGGCTCACGCGCTTCTTCCTCCACCTGGCCTTCGACAGCTCGTCCAACTCGCCGCGGGTGGCGGGGTTCGGGGGCGAGGGAACCAGCACGGGGCTGGGGGCGCTGGCCGCGAACCCGCTGGTGTGGATGGGGCTGCTGCTGGTTCCCGCCATGGCGTGGCTGGTGTACCGCACCCCGTTCGGCCTGCGGGTTCGCGCGGTGGGCGAGCACCCGCTGGCGGCGGCGTCGGTGGGCGTCCCCGTGGCGCGGGTGCGCTACGTGGCGGTGGCGCTCTCGGGGATGCTGGCGGCGCTGGGCGGGGTGTACCTGGCGCTGGACCAGCACCAGTTCACCGACCAGATGACGGCGGGGCGCGGCTTCATCGCCCTGGCGGCGGTCATCTTCGGCCGCTGGGACCCCGTGCGCGCGGCGCTGGCCTGCCTGTTCTTCGCGGCGGCCGAGACGCTGCAGATCCAGCTGCAGGCGTTCGAGATCGTGCCGTCGCAGTTCGTCTCCATCATCCCCTACGTGCTGACCATCGTGGCGCTGGCCGGCGTGGTGGGCCGCTCCGTTCCCCCCGCCGCGCTGGGCAAGCCCGCCGAGTAAGGGGAAATCACGGGTCTCACACCGGGGGCACGGACCGCGGATCCC
Organism: Longimicrobium sp.; assembly: GCA_035759295.1. Taxonomy (GTDB): domain Bacteria; phylum Gemmatimonadota; class Gemmatimonadetes; order Longimicrobiales; family Longimicrobiaceae; genus Longimicrobium. Next base: position 5,398 of record DASTVC010000563.1, read on the forward strand.
GCGGGCCGGGAACGGGCGGTGATCCGGGGGAACGGGAGTGGCGCGGGCGGGGCCGGCGCGATACAATATCCCACCGGAGCGACGAACCAGACGGCCTCTGCGACAGGCGGGTGCACCGGTGTGCACCCGCCTGCGCGTTTATCCCGGCAGAACGGGGCCGCGGCAAAGCAATCAGCGACAGGACGGAAGACAATGGCGATCGAAGTCACCCGCGAACTGCTGCACCGGCTGCCCAAGGCCGAGCTGCACGTGCACCTGGACGGCAGCCTGCGGCCGGAGACCATGCTGGAGCTGGCGGCGGAGTACGGCAAGAAGATGCCGGCCAGCGACCCCGAGTCGCTGCGCGACTACATGCACGTGCAGGACGCGCGCAACCTGGTGGAGTATCTCGAACGCTTCGCCATCACCCTTTCGGTGATGCAGACGGCGGACTCGCTGGAGCGAATCGCCTACGAGCTGGCCGAGGACCTGGCCGCGGAGAACGTGCGCTACGCCGAGATCCGCTACTCGCCCATCCTCAACTCGCAGGAGGGGCTGCCGCTCACCGAGACGGTGGACGCGCCGCTGCGCGGGCTGGCGCGGGCCAAGGAGGACTTCGGCATCGAGACGGCCATCATCATCTGCGGCATCCGCAACATGGAGCCCGCCACCTCGCGCGACCTGGCCGACCTTACGGTGGCGTACAAGGACCGCGGCGTGGTGGCGTTCGACCTGGCGGGCGCGGAGTACAACTATCCGGCCAAAAAGCACAAGGACGCGTTCTACACCGTCATCAACAAGAACATGGCCGCCACCATCCACGCCGGCGAGGCGTACGGGGCGGAGAGCATCCACCAGGCGCTGCACTACTGCCAGGCCAACCGCATCGGCCACGGCACGCGCCTGTTCGAGGACCCGGACCTGATGCGGTACATGAACGACTTCCGCATCCCCATCGAGATCTGCCTGACCAGCAACGTGCAGACGCGCGCGGTGGAGAGCTTCGAGAAGCACCCGCTGCGCATGTACTACGACGCGGGGCTGATCCTGAGCCTGAACACCGACAACCGGCTGATGAGCGCCACCACGGTGACCGAGGAGTACTGGCGCGCCCACGAGCACCTGGGCTTTACCTGGGACGAGCTGGTGGACATCACGATGATGGGCTTCGACAGCGCCTTCATGCACCGTGACAAGAAGCTGGAGATGTGCAAGCGCATGAGTCAGGAGATCGAATCCATCAAGCCCGCAAAGGCTTAGGTAGGTTCATCTCACGCTGTGTGTGAGGATGACGGAAGGGCCGGCTCCGGGAATCAGGAGCCGGCCCCTGGCGTTTTCTAACCGCCCACGCCGTCCTTACCGCACGGAGTGCCCTGCCCCGCGCAACGCCTCGACGGCGCGGCCGAGCGTGTCGGCCTTCACCAGCAGGTAGTCCGTGTCGAAGGTGCTCACGGCGAACAGGGGGATTCCGGCCGCGGCGAGCAGCGCCGTGAGCGCGGCCAGGATGCCCGTGAGCGCGAAGTCCAGCGGCCCATCCACCTTCAGGCACCGCCAGCCGCCCTCGGCGCGGACGCCGTGCGGGACCGCGTGCATCGCGCAGACGATGGACAGCTCGTCGCGCGTGCGGGTGACGGACGCGGGCTCGCCCGTCCACGCCCACGCGGGCACGTCCGCGTCCGGCGCGAGCCGGCAGACGGCGAGCGTGTCCGGAAGCACGGACAGCGACAGCGCGGGCGGAGCCGCCATGGCTGGATCGGGGTTCAGGCTGGCCGTCCCCGCATCCGCCGCAGCACGTACAGCGACCATCCGCAGAGTGCCGCCGCGACCGCGGTAATGCAGAGGTAGAACGGATCGCGCGCCAGCCCCGCATCCTCCCACACCATCCGCAGCACGTGCGCGATCGCGAGCAGGCCGAACAACGCACCGGTGGTGATGACGTACGCCTTCATGGCGCCTCGGGGATCGCGGGAGAGATCGTGGATCGCGCGGAAAGTATGAGGCCGCGCCGCCGCCGGGCGCCAGCCGCCCACCGCCTTTCTCCGTTGATTCCGTGGAGTCCTGAATCTGCTGAGCGCGCCGAGCAGCGGAACGGATTCCTCACACGGAGGGCACGGAGGCCACAGCGGAGCCAAACAACTCCGTGTCCTCCGTGCCCTCCGTGTGAGCCCTCTTTTCGTTCTTCGACCGCGGCGCGCTCAGCCGCCGTGGCGCCCGGAGGGCTGCGGCTGCTGCGGAGGCGGCGCGTTGGCGGCGGCGGTGCGCTCCTCGTCCGTGGGCGCGGCGGTGCCGATGCGCTCGGCAAGGAACTGCCAGCGGTCAATGCGGGCCTGCGCGGGGAGCGCGTGGCCGCTCTCGTACCACTGCACCGTGTGCGAGGCGCCGGCCGTGCGATGCAGCAGCGCCGCCTTGTCGGCGGGGACGTACGGGTCCTGCCGCCCGTTCTGGAACAGGATGCTCCCCGGCTTCGCCCGGCTGATGTAGCCGATCCCCTCCACCGGGCGCATGGCGGCCAGCCACCGATCGCGCACCGAAGCCGGCATCTCCGTCAGCGGCCCCTGGAACGAGCCGTCCACGCCGGTGAAGTGCGAGACCATCCCGCCGTCCGGGACGAAGAGCACGTACGCGGCGGGGCGCGGATCCACCGCGGCGAACATGGTCCCCACGGCGCCGCCGAAGCTGCCGCCCACGTAGGCGATGCGCGCGGGGTCCACGTCGGGGCGGGCCAGCAGCAGGTCCACGGCGCGCTGCAGGTCCACCACCAGCTGCACGTGGTCGGCGCTGTCGGCCTCGGTAAAGGCCACCATGTCGCCGCCGCGGCGGGCGAACGGCGCGTCGATGGCCACCACCACGGCCCCGCGCCGCGCCAGCGCCGCCGAAGCCGCCGCGGTCTGCCGCGCGCTTCCCGGCGCGCCGTGCATGTTCACGATCCCCGCCTTGCGGTCCCCGCCCTGCGGCACGAACAGCAGCCCCGTGGCGCGGCCGCCCCGGGGGCTGGCGAAGCTGATGGCGTGCGTCTCCACGCCGTTTTCGGTGGATTCCAGCGAGTCGCGCAGCTGCAGCGGCGCGCCGCGGTCGTACGCGAAGGTGCCCGCGGCGATTGCGTCGGCGGATGCGGGCGCCTGGGCGCAGGCGGGCGCGGACAGGACGGCACCCATCAGCAGCGGAAGAACGGCGGCGCGGCGGCCCGCGCGGAAAGCAACGTGGTTCATCGGTCGGCCCTGATCGGGAGTTGATTCGCTGAATCATCCAAGCGCCGTTGGTGCGCTCGCGGGGTTGGATGCCGATCCGCCCCGCCCCGTCGTTAGCGTCTGATGAAAGGCTGGTGAAGCGGAGATTATCCGAAGAATTCCCCTCGCCAACCCCTGCACAAAGCGTTGACTTCCTGAGGGAGGCGCCGCACCGCAACCTGATGGTACGATGTAGCTTGGCGCCGACCGAAGGACCTTGCTGGCACAACCGTGGGACCGGCTTCATGCCGCGATCCCAGCCCGCGTCTACGGCGTTGAACAGAAACTCCGTGGCCCAGGCACTACCCCGAATTGTCATTTCGAAGGAGCGCCACGCAGGACCATCCCAACGACAAACCCGGCGCGCGACTGAGAAATCTACTCTCCCGGATGCTGGCGGCCCGTTCCACGGCCGGGACTGGCCCTGTCCGGCCATCGTGCGGCCGCACGTGTGGAGCGGGCTGCCGCGTCTGCCCCCGCGTGATCCGTCAGTAGATTCCTCGGCCCTGCGACCTGTCGCGTGAACGGCAGACGGCGGTGTGGCCGGGCCTCGGAATGACACCGTCGGTTTCACTCGCCGGAGTGCGCGTCTTCGTCGATGACTCAGGAATTCACCTGTTCTAGATCATCCGGTAAAACCAGAGCAGCAGAGGACGGCTGCTCCTCTGCTGCTCTGCGTGACTTGCTCGTGCGATTACGGCTGGGGCCGCGGCTGCGGCTGGGCTGGGGGCGGCGGGATCTGCGGGCCGGCCTCGTCTTCCGGGCCCGGGGGCGTGGTGCCGACGGTCTGGCTCAGCCAGCGCAGCTGGTCCACGTACGCGGCGGAGTTCAGCGCGTGCGGCGCATCGTACCACCGCACCTCCTTCTGCCCCGTGGCCGCCGCGTGCAGCGCCTCCGCGCGCTCCACCGTGACGATCTGGTCCCCGCGCCCGTTCTGGAACAGGATGCTGCCGTTGGCGCGGCCCACGAAGCGCAGCCCCTCGATCGGCTGCATCGCCGCCAGCCATGCGCGCGCACGCTCCTCCTGCCCGGGCGGTGGGGGCGGCGCGCTGGGCCCCGTGAAGCGCGTGGTGATGCCGCCGTCCGCCGAGGCCAGGATGTACGTCTTGATCCGCCGCTCCACCCCCGCGAACAGCGCGCCCGTCGCGCCGCCGTAGCTGCGCCCCACGTACGCCAGCCGCGCGGGATCCACGTCGGGCCGCGCCAGCAGCACGTCCACCGCGCGCTGCAGGTCCACGATCAGCTGCACCTGCTCCGCGCTGTCCTGCGGCGTGAGCGTCATGGGCCCGCCCGGGCGGCGGTTGAACGGCGCGTCGATGGCGATCACCACCGCGCCGTGCCGCGCGATGTACACGCCGCGCCCCGTGAACGCCTCCGCGTTCCCCGGCGCCCCGTGCGCCAGGACCACCCCCGCGAAGGGCCCCGTCCCGCTCGGCACGAACAGCCGCCCGTTCACGCGCCCGCCCCTGGGGCTCGCGAAGCTGATCCCGTGGATCGCCACCCCGCCCTCCTCGCCGATGGGGGCGGACTGCAGCTCCAGCGGCGCCGCGCGGTCGTACTGGAACAGGTGCAGCGGCAGCTCGTCCTGCGCGCACGCGGGCGCGGCGGCCAGGGCGGCGGCGAGCGAGGCGATCACGTGGAGCCGCGCGGGTCGGCGGCGGAAGAGACGAATCGGCACGGGAAGTTTCCGGGTGATGTGTGGCTGGATGCGCGAAACGCGGGACGTGCGGTTGGATGCCGGGCCGCGGGACGGAGTTGGCCGGAAACGATTAGCGGGTGATGAGCAGGCACGCCAGTGCGCGGGGTGTGCTTCTTGCCCCCGAACCTGCCGTCCGAGATCGAGGGACGAAGCCTGGAGAGGGAGGAGGGGAGTGATGTCCATCCACACTACGCCTGGCGGCCGGGCCCGCGCGTGCGCCGCGGCCGCCCTGGCCTGCACCCTGGCGGCCGCGTGCGCCACCAACCCCGTCACCGGCCGCCGCCAGCTGTCGCTGGTCTCCGAGGCGCAGGAGATCCAGATGGGGCAGCAGGCGTCGCAGGAGGTGGCGCAGCAGCTGGGCCTGGTGGACAACGACGCCGTGCAGCAGTACGTGCAGCGCGTGGGCGCCCGCCTGGCCGCCGAGTCGGAGCGCCCCAACCTGCCCTGGACCTTTCGCGTGGTGGACGATCCCACGCCCAACGCGTTCGCCCTCCCCGGCGGCTTCATCTTCATGACGCGGGGGATGATGGACCTGATGGACTCCGAGGCCGAGCTGGCCGCGGTGCTGGGGCACGAGATCGGGCACGTGACGGCGCGCCACACCGTCACCCAGATCAGCCGCGGACAGCTGGCGCAGCTGGGGCTGGGGGTGGGGAGCATCCTCTTTCCCAGCGCCGCGCAGGCGGTGGGCGGGCTGGCGCAGACGGGGATGCAGCTGCTCTTTCTGAGCTACGGCCGCGACGCCGAGCGGCAGGCCGACGAGCTGGGCTTTCGCTACGCGCTGCGCGAGGGCTTCGAGGTCCGCGAGATGGACGACGTGTTCGCCACCCTGCTGCGCATTGGCCAGGCCAGCGGACGCAGCGAGATTCCGTCGTGGCTGGCGTCGCACCCGGCCGAGCCGGAGCGCATCGCCGCCGCGCAGGCCCGCGCCGACACCGTAACCCGCAGGCCGCTGGAGGTGGGGCGCGAGGCGTATCTCTCCTTCATCGACGGGCTTGTGTACGGCGACGATCCGCGGCAAGGATTCTTTCGCGACGGCGTGTTCCTGCATCCGGAGATGCGCTTTCGCATGGACTTTCCGCAGGGGTGGAAGACGCAGAACCTGCCGCAGTCGGTAAACGCGCTGGCGCCGCAGCAGGACGCCGTGCTGCAGCTTACCCTGGCGCAGGGCGCCAACGCGGAGGACGCGGCGCGCCGCTTTCTCTCGCAGCAGGGGCTGCGCGTGGGGCAGACCAGCCGGCAGAACGTGAACGGAAACCCGGCGGTGGTCTCGTACTTCCAGGCGCAGTCGCAGCAGGGGGTGATCAGCGGAATGGTGGGGTTCATCGAGCACGGCGGCCGCACCTTCCAGGTGGTGGCGTACACGCCGGCGCAGCTGTTCAGCCGCTACGAGCCGGCCTTTCGCCGCGTCATCGGCAGCTTTGCCGACGTGAGCGACCCCGCCGTGCTCAACGTGCGTCCCAACCGCGTCGACGTGGTCCGCACCACGCGGCAGATGACGCTGACCGAGTTCAATCGCCAGAACCCGTCCGTAATCCCGCTCCCCGAGCTGGCCATCCTGAACCAGGTGGAGAACGCATCCTCCGTCCTCCCCGCCGGCCAGTGGAAGCGGGTGGTCGCCCAGTAGCGAGCGACATCAACGGATAGGCCTCACACGGAGTCAACGGAGGCAACGGAGTTGTTTCGCTCCGTTGCCTCCGTTGGCTTATCGCAAGCCCAAACCCGCGGCGTTGACTTCCTGAGGGAGCACCACGCGGAAGGTGAACCCAAACAACCGCTTGCGCGCGACCGAAGGATCTACTCTCCGCCATTGTGGGGCCTGCCGTCGAGTATCGAAGCCGGCCCCACGGTGCTGCCGACGAGATCCTTCGGTCGGCGTCCGAGTCCCTCGTAAAAGCCGATTCCGACGTGGCGCCTCCCCTCAGGAAGTCAATGCGCGGGAATGGCTTGGCGGTATCGGAATCATCGCGGCGGCTGCGTGGGAAGATGCGGCGCGATCCAGGCGTTGAACCGCTGCTCCGCGTCCAGATGGAACGGGAAGCGGGTGATGAGGGGAGCGGCATCCTGCATCCTGTCGGATCGGGCGTGCCCGGCGAATTCCTCGCGCGCGGTGAAGCTGCGGTGGTGGTATTCCAGCGTGATGCGGTCGCCGGGCTGCAGCAGCAGCACCGTGGTAAGGTACTGGTTGCCACTGTGCGACGAGAATCCCTGCACCTGGTCCGTGCCCTCCACCGTCTCGTTGGCCAGCAGCACGGTTACCGGCTGCCCCCTCGGAACGATGACGATGGGGATGGATCCCGCGGGCGACGGCGTTTCCCACAGCGAGAGGTTGAAGCTCCCCGGCGCGACGGCCTGAAATTCGGCGGCGAGCACCGTGGTACCGCCTCCATTACGGCGCAGCATCTCGTAGCTGCGGGTGCCCACGTAGCGCAGGTGCGCAGAGAGCGGGTTGGCGACCGAATCCACCTCCGTCGCCATCTCCACCGGCGGCGTCTCCCCCACCCCGCTGCCCGCCGACGATCCGCGGCGGCCAAGGGTAAAGACGTGGCCTGTATGATCGTCCACGACGAAGGGGAGGATGATGGTGTCGCCCAGGCACACGTCTTTCCCCTCGCGCCTGCGCCAGCACCCCCGCTCGCCCACCCTGATATACGAGGTGTGCTCCACGTGCGTGTAGAGCGGGTCATGCGGCCGCACGCGGTCCCGGTAGTCGTACCGGTACCGGAGCTCATAGTCGCCGCTGCGCCGGGGCCGCGCGTGCACCAGCCAGAACGCGCCTCCACGCTCCGCCACCCCCTCGCTCAGCTCCGTGCGCGCGATCTCGAAATCTTCCCCGAACGCCGTCGCCAGCGCCTGGCGCAACGCGGCGGTGTCGGGCGTCGCGGCTACCGCGGGCGAACGCTCCGGCATCGCGTGCAGCGCGACAGGCACGTGTGCGCCGATGGAGAGCGCAATGGCGAGCACAGGACCCTTCAGCGAAACTCGCATGTGCGCTTCTCCGTTCCGAGACTGGAAAATCGTCGAGTGCTGCGGGCCGAATGGCCAGAGTGGCTCACAGCGTACCCGACAGGCATCGCACCGGTTTCATGGCGGCAGCGGCGTGCATTCATTCGCGCCAAACCCGGCACAAAGGTTGAACACGCCACCCCGGTCCAGAGAATGCACCGCCTGAACGGGGAGGTCCGGATGAGCAAGCAGTTCAAGAAGGGCGACCGGGTCGCGTGGGATACGCCGCAGGGGGAGACGCACGGCGTCGTGGAGCGAAAGCTCACCTCGGAGACCCACGTCAAGGGCCACAAGGCCGCGGCCACCCCCGACGATCCGCAGTACCTGGTAAAGAGCGACAAGAGCGGCAAGGAGGCGGCGCACAAGCCCGACGAGCTGCGCCGCAGGTGAGCACACGGTACCGGAGCGGAGTGGATGATGAGATCATTGGCGGGACACGGACAGCTGCTGTGGCTGGGGATGGCGCTCGCCTTGGCGGCGTGCGTGGGGCCGCAGGGCGCGGCGCCGGGTGGCACCGCGGAGCCGCTGGCCGGGACCGGGTGGCGGCTTGAGGAGCTGAACGGCCGCCCGCCGGTCACCTCGCAGAACGTCCCCGTGCCGACGCTTATGTTCGCGGCGGACGGGCAGCGCGCGAGCGGCAACGCTGGCTGCAACCAGTTCAACGGGGCATACACGCAGGACGGCGCGTCGCTGCGCTTCGGGCCGCTGGCGTCCACGCGCCGCGCGTGCGCCGACGAGGCGGGCAACGCGCAGGAGACGGCGTACCTGCGGGCGCTGGAATCCACCACGCGCTTCTCCGCGACCGCCGAGCGGCTGGTGCTGTACGCCGGCGACCAGGTCGTCGCGCGCCTGGTGAGGAGCGAAG
>DASTVC010000564.1:0-5419 GCA_035759295.1 Longimicrobium sp.
GACCTGATCCCCGCGCTGGACCGCCTGCGCGGCGCGCTGCAGGCCAAGGCCACCGAGTTCGACGACGTGTTCAAGAGCGGCCGCACGCACCTGATGGACGCCACCCCCGTGCGCCTGGGCCAGGAGTTCGCCGGCTACGCATCGCAGCTGGAGCACGGGGTCCGCCGCCTGCGCAACGCGTCGCAGGAGCTGGCGGAGCTGGCGCTGGGCGGCACCGCGGTGGGCACGGGGACCAACGCCGTGCCGGGCTTCCCCGCCCTGGCCATCCGCAAGATCAGCGAATCGACGGGGCTGGAGTTCACCGAGGCGGAGAACCACTTCGAGGCGCAGGGCGCCAAGGACGCCTACGTCTCGGCCTCCGGCGCGCTGAACACGCTGGCGGTGTCGCTGCTCAAGATCGCCAACGACATCCGCTGGCTGGCGAGCGGCCCCACCTCCGGCCTGGCGGAGATCACGCTTCCCGCCATCCAGCCGGGTTCCTCCATCATGCCGGGAAAGGTGAACCCGGTGATGAGCGAGGCGATGATGATGCTGTGCGCGCAGGTGATGGGGAACCACGTAGCCGTCACCGTGGGCGGCCAGCACGGCAACTTCGAGCTGAACGTGATGATGCCGGTGATGGCGCACAACTTCCTGCAGTCCGTGAGCATCCTGGCGCGTGGCTGCGACGCCTTCCGCGCCAACGCGGTGGAGGGGATCGGCGCCAACCGCGAGCGCTGCCGTGAGCTGCTGGAAAAGAACCCGTCCATCGCCACCGCGCTCAACGCCTACATCGGCTACGACGAGGCGGCGGCCGTCGCCAAGGAATCGGCCAAGAACTACGAGTCCGTGCGCACCGTGGTCAAGCGCCGCGGCCTGCTGAGCGACGAGCAGCTGGACACCGTGCTGAACGTGCGCGAGATGACGGAGCCCGGCATCCCCGGCGGCGGCGTGGTGGGCGGCGGGGGTGGTTGACGCACTGAATCAAGCCCCTGCGATCGAAAAGGGCGGCCCTGTTTGGGTCGCCCTTTTTGCTGCACGCGCCGGTCACGGGGACCGACGAAAGGGCCTTGCGCGATCGTATCCACTCTGTACATCTTCCCCCATCAAATGAACAAAGTGCGTTCGGCAGGTTGAGGCGTCCGGGATGGCTGGATGCCGGGAGACCGCTGATCTACGCACCATCGTGCTTGATCGATCAGGCACCGGAGACGAATTTGAAAACGCGGGGTACGGGGGATGCGGGCGATTGGCTATCACGGCACCAGCGCGGAAGCGGCGCGGCGCATCCTCTCCTCCGGGTTCGAGATCAGCCGCAACGAGTACGACTGGCTGGGCGACGGGGCCTACTTCTTTCAGGACGCGCCGCTACGTGCGCGTGAATGGGCGAAGTAGCGTTTCGGAGCGGATGCAGCTGTCATCGGCGCCGAAATCGACCTCGCCGACTCCATCGACCTGCTGGACATTCCGTGGGAGCGCACCATCATGAGAACGTTCGACTTGTACATCGGGCATCTCACGGCATCCGGGCTCCCGGTCCCGCGGCAATCACGTGGGGCGCACCGGCTAGACCGCGGCGTGATCAACTATCTCGTGGATGGCCTGGCACGGGAGGGGAAGTACATGCGTTCTGTACGGGCAGTCTTTCCGGAAGGGGAGCCCATGTATCCCGGTTCAGCACTGCTGACCCGTGCGCACGTGCAGATCGCGGTGCGGGACCGCGCCGCCATCGTTCGCAACTGGCGACTGTAGAAGGAGCCACACATGCCAACTGCAGAGGAGGCCCTGGCGTGGGCAGAGCACCACTTCGCCACGGTGACGCCGGAGGAGTTCATTGCGAACGTCGGGCGCTCCGATCCGGAGTTTGCCCGGGAGATGTGGGGTGACTTGTCCGCAGCGGAGATTATGGGCCGTCGCGACCAGCCACCCCGCAGGGCCGGGGACGTCGCGCATTACGATTCCGCCGCTCGGCCGCGCGCATCAGGGGAGCGCACGATGATCTCTCCTGAAAGAGCCCAAGCTATACTCAAGGAGTATTACGAGACGGCATCGGACCAGCAGATTGTCGACGACCTGTGGCGGCATTCTCCGGAACTGGCGCGCCGGCTCGGGATTGCCCCGCCCGGGACGCACGTGCGGACCATTCGTCGCGGTCCACGCGGTTTTTTCGCGTCTCTCGGCCGGTCTGTCCTGAGGCTCTTCTCCTGACGCGCGGCTTCGCTGCGTCATCCCTTCCCGCACCATTCGGCTGACGGCTTTCCCCGGCGGGCCCCACGGCGCAGATTGTCGCATCGCGCCGACGCGGCGCAGCGCACCGTCCCATAGCCGATCGATGACCGACACTTCACATACGCTCCTTGCCTGCGGGCACACCGTACGCGACCCGGCGCAGACGCACTACTGCACCTACCTGCGGCTGCCGGAGCTGCTGGCGCTGCAGCCGGCGCCGGAGGCGGTGCGGCACCCCGACGAGCACCTGTTCGTCATCACCCACCAGTCGTTCGAGCTCTGGTTCAGCCAGCTGCGGGTGGACCTGCCGCGTGCGATCGAGGCGCTGCAGCGGGACGACCTGGGGATGGCGACGTGGCTGGTGCAGCGCTTTACCGCCATCGTGCGGATGTTCTCGCCGATGATGCGGGTACTGGAGACCATGACGCTGGGCGGGTTCTACGCCTTTCGCCACCACCTGGTCCCGGCGAGCGGCGGCGAGAGCGGGCAGTGGCACGAGATCGAGATCCTCTCCGGCGCGCGCGAGCCGGAGTTCCGCCGCTACCTGGAATCCGACATCCACCCCGATCCCTCCAGCGGACCGCACTCGCGGCTGTGGACGGACGCGCTGGAGGTGCTGTGGAACGCGCCCTCGCTGGCGACGGTGGCGGAGGCCGCCTTCCAGCGCCGGGGCGTGACCGCTGCGGAGGCGTACGCCGCGTCGCACGGGGACGGCACCCACTGGGACCTGGTGCACCTGGCCGAGGCGCTGCTGGACTACGACGAAGAGGTGCGCTGCTGGCGCTTCATCCACGCGCGCACGGCGGAGCGCACCATCGGGCCCGAGACGGAGGGGACGGCCGCGTCGTCCGGCGTGCGCTACCTGGAGCGGATGGCCACGCACCGCGCGTCGTTCTTTCCCTTCCTCTGGCGCGCCCGCGCCGAACTGTGGGAGCGCGTGCAGCCGCCGGCGGCATCGTCCTGATCTCTCTTCCCAATTCCGAATCTGGCGTTCTTCGTGAGGGGACGGCTCACGGGATGGCTGACTTCTGGCGGGGCGGACCCGGTGGCGGAGTAGGCGGTATCAGCGCCTACCGGGGCAGAAGCGAGAGGCGAGCGCAGATCAATCGCGGATTCCGGCAGGAGCGGAATCCGCGATTTTTCGTTTTCTCGGCGCCAGGGACCGCCGCAAGGCTTTCGCCCTGCCGGGAAGAGTGGTACTGTTATTGTATCAGGTTTGTTCAAGGTAGAAGCCCGGCGCGGGGGAACGGTCCGCGCATCCACAGTCCATCCCCTCGTACCGAATCGATGACATCCCTTTCCACCACGCTCCGGCAGACGCTTTCGCTGCCCGGGAGCTCCGTCGTTTCCGCGCCCGAAGCGCGCGGTGAAGGGCTGCTCCACGCCGGCTATCGCACCGCTGACCGGCTGCTGCGCCGCCTGCTTCTGGCACACCTGGTCCTGATCTTCGCGCTGGCGCCGCTGCACGGAACATGGCGCGCGGCGCTTCTTTTCGGGGTCCCGATCGCCGGGCTGGGGTGGTTCGTGGCGTGGCGGTGGGAAGGGCGGCTGGCGGCGCGGATGGGGATTGCCGCGGCGCTGCTGAGCGTCTCGGCGCTCATCATCCACCAGACGGGGGGGATGATCGAGATGCACTTCCACATCTTCGCCATCCTCGCGTTCCTCCTGCTCTACCGCGACTGGCGGGTCCCGGTGATGGGCGCGGTGGTGGTGGCGGGGCACCACGCCCTTTTCAACCTGCTGCAGTCGGAGGGGCACGGGGCCATGATCTTCAACCACGGCACCGGGTGGGGGATCGTGGCGGTCCACGCGGCGTGGGTGGTGTTCGAGGTCGCCATCCTGGTGTACATGGCGCGGCTGCTGGCCGGCGAGACGCGCGGCGCGGACGCGCTGGTGCAGCTGGCCACGCGCATGGGCGAGGGCGACCTGACGGCGCGCGCGGACCGCGGCGCCGGCGCCGTGGGCGACGCGGTGCTGGCGGTGAACCAGGGAACGGAGCGGCTGGCGGAGGCGGTGCGCGGCGTGCGCAACCGCGCCACCGACGTGGCCGACGTGGCGCAGACCTTTACCGCCGCGGCCGACCACGTGACCAGCGCGGCCGAAGAGGTGGCGCGCGCCCTGGGCGAGGTGAGCTCCGGGTCGCAGGAGCAGGCGGTGAGCACGCAGCAGATGGCGACCACGCTGGGGGAGATGGCGCGCTCCATCGGCAGCGTGGCCAGCCGGTCGCGCGGGGCCGCGGAGGCGTCGCAGCGGGCCGTGGGCGTGGCGCGCGACGGCTCGCGGGTCATCGAGGACGCCGTGGGCCGGCTGCAGGCCATCCGCCAGACGGTGCTGGAAGCGGCCGAGCAGATCGGCGAACTGGGGGCGTACAGCGACCGGGTGCAGCACATCACCCGCGTGATCGACGCCATGGCGGTGCAGACCAACCTGCTGGCGCTGAACGCCGCCATCGAGGCCGCGCGCGCCGGCGAGCACGGGCGCGGCTTCGCCGTGGTGGCGGAAGAGGTGCGCAAGCTGGCCACGCGCTCCGGCGAGAGCGCGCGCGAGGCGGCCGACATCATCCACGAGGTGCAGGCGATGACCGGCCGCGCGGTGAACAGCATGCAGCGCGGCACGGCGGAGGTGAACGCGGGCGCCTCGCTGGCCAGCGACGCCGGCGGCGCCCTGCGCGAGATCGTGGCGATGGTGGAGCAGACGGTGGGCGACCTGGCCGGCATCTCCAGCGCGGCGGAGCAGATGGCGCAGGCCAGCCGCGCGGCGCTCTCCGGCGCGGGGGTGGACCCGGCGGCCGTGGAAGCCGGCGCGGCGGATGCGCTGGACGTGCTGACGCACCTGTCGCGCAGCAACGCCAGTGCGGCGGAGTCGGCCGCGGCGGCGGTGCAGGAGATCAACGCGTCGATGGAGGAGATGAGCGCCTCGGCCAGCGTGCTGTCGGAGATCGCCGGCGAGCTGCAGGCGGACGTGCGACGCTTCCGGACGGGGGACGATGCGGATTCGCCCGCGCCGCTCGCCTTTTCAGCGCCGCGGCTGGTGGATCTCTCCGCCCGGCCCGCCGCCGCGGCCTGAACCGCGGCCCCACACGGGGGTATGCCCGCCGGTCCGCATCCAACACGGAAGCGGACCGGCGGCCTGCGTTTTCCCCCGATCCTCAAGATGCCCAAGCGACTCCTCCGCGTCCTTCCTCTGCTCATCCTGTCCGGGTGCACCATGA
>DASTVC010000565.1:0-2433 GCA_035759295.1 Longimicrobium sp.
GGGGCGTCTACTCCGACGAGGAGCTGTCGGGGGTGCTGGCGTCGACGTCGATCTGCTTCGACCTCTCGGTCTACGAGCTGTTTCTCCCGCTCGTCCGGGGCGGACGGGTGGTCGTGGCGGAGAACGCGCTGGCGCTGGCGCACTCGGCGGCCGCGGGCGAGGTGCGGCTGGTCAACACCGTCCCCTCCGCCATTGCGGCGCTGCTGAAGGACGGCGCGATCCCGGCCGGGGTGAGGACGGTAAACCTGGCCGGCGAGCCGCTGCGGGCGGAGCTGGTGGATGCACTGTACGCCCACGGGATCGAGCGCGTCTACGACCTCTACGGCCCCTCCGAAGACACCACGTACAGCACGTTCACGCTGCGGCGCGCGGGCGGTCCGGCAAGCATCGGGACGCCGATCTCCAATACACAGGCGTACGTGCTGGACGCCCGGCTGCGGCCGCTGCCGGTGAGAGTGCCTGGCGAGCTGTATCTGGGGGGCAGGGGGGTGACGCGCGGCTACCTTGGGCGGCCGGGGCTCACCGCGGAGCGGTACATCCCGGACCCGTTCAGCGCCGAGCCGGGTGCGCGGATGTACCGCACCGGGGACCGCATCCGGTGGAAGGCGGACGGGACGCTGGAGTACCTGGGGCGGCTGGACCAGCAGGTGAAGGTCCGCGGCTTCCGCATCGAGCCGGGCGAGATCGAGGGCGCCCTGCGGCGGAGCGAGGGAGTCGCCGACTGCGTGGTCGTGGTCCGCGAGGACGTGCCCGGGGAGAAGCGGCTGGTGGCGTACGTGGTGGGCGATGCGGAGGCGGGCGTCCTGCGCGAGCACCTTCGCCAGAGCCTGCCGGAGTACATGCTGCCGGCGGCGTTCGTCCCGCTGGAGCGCATCCCGTTGACGCCCAACGGCAAGCTGGACCGCAAGGCGCTGCCGGCGCCGGAGGGGGATGCGTACGCGCGGGGGAGCTACGAGGCGCCTGTGGGGGAGGTGGAGGAGGCGCTGGCGGAGATCTGGAGCGAGCTGCTGGGCGTGGAGCGGGTGGGGCGGTGGGACCAGTTCTTCGCGCTGGGCGGGCACTCGCTCCTGGCGATCCGGCTGATCGAGCGGATGCGGCGGGTGGGGCTGTACATGGACGTGCGGGCCCTGTTCACCACGCCGGTGCTGGCCGACCTGGCACTGGCCGTGGGCGGAACGTCTACGGAGATGGATGTCCCGGCGAACGGGATCCCGGAGGGGTGCGGGTCCATCAAGCCGGAGATGCTGCCGCTTGTCGATCTCACGCAGGCGGAGATCGACCGGATCGTGGCGGGAGTGCCGGGCGGAGCGGCGAACGTGCGGGACATCTACCCGCTGGCCCCGCTGCAGGAGGGGATCCTCTTCCACCACCTGATGTCGCAGGAGGGAGACCCGTACCTGTTGTCGAGCATGGCCGAGTTCGACACCCGCGCGCGTCTGGACCAGCACCTGGCGGCCCTGCAGGCGGTGATCGACCGCCATGACGTTCTGCGCACGGCCATGGCCTGGGAAGGGCTCTCCGAGCCGGTGCAGGTCGTCGTGCGGCACGCGCCCCTGCCGGTGGAGGAGGTGGAGCTGGATGCGGAGGGAGAGAATGCGGCTGGGCAGCTGTGGCGACGCCATGATCCCCGGCGGTACCGGATGGATTTGGGACGGGCGCCGCTGCTGCGGGCGTGCATCGCCGAGGACCGGGCAAGTGTCCGGTGGCTGCTGCTGATGCTCAAGCATCACATGACGGGCGACCACGAGTCGATGGAGGTGCTGCAGGAGGAGATCTCGGCGCACCTGCTGGGCCGGGAGGCGGAGCTGCCGGCGCCGCTCCCCTTCCGCGACTACGTGGCGCAGGCGCGCCTGGGGGTGAGCCGGGAAGAGCACGAGCACTTCTTCCGCGCGATGCTGGGTGACGTCGATGAGCCGACGGCGCCGTACGGGCTGCTGGACGTGTGGGGGGAGGGACTTGGGATCAGGGAGGCGTGGCTTCCGGTCGCGGGCGACGTCGCCGCACGGCTGCGCCGCCGGGCGCGGGCGCTGGGGGTGAGCGCGGCCAGCCTGTGCCACCTGGCGTGGGCGCAGGTGCTGGCGCGGGTCTCGGGCCGGAGCGACGTGGTCTTCGGGACGCTGCTCTTCGGCCGCATGCAGGGCGGCGAGGGTGTGGACCGGGTGATGGGTCCGTTCATCAACACGCTGCCGGTGCGGATCGGGGTGGGAGAAGAGGGGGCCGAGGCGGCGGTGCGGCGCACGCACGCCCTGCTGGCGGATCTGCTGCGGCACGAGCACGCCTCCCTGCCGCTGGCGCAGCGCTGCAGCGGCGTGGCGGCGCCCGCGCCGCTCTTCACCTCGCTGCTGAACTATCGCTATCTGGGCGGGAGCGCGCGATCCTCCGGGGCGGGGCAGCCGGCGGAGGGCGTGCGGGGCATTGGCGCACAGGAGCGGA
>DASTVC010000566.1:0-7948 GCA_035759295.1 Longimicrobium sp.
ACCAGCGCCGCCTCCGCCGTGCATCCGCCGAGCAATCCGCTCAGCTCCGCGCCCTCCGCCGTCCACGCCGCGTCCGCGCTTCCCCCGTCGCCCTCCGGCGTAACGCCGCGCAGCCGCGTCTCCTCCGCCGGGTCCGCGTGCGTAGCCGCCGCGCGCACCGCGCCGCCCGCGTCGAACAGGTCCACCGCGCAGCAGTCCGCCACGCGGGGGACGATCAGCCGCGCCAGCTGCGCCACCGCCGTCGCCGCGTCCAGCGAGGCGTTCAGCACGCGGCTGGCCTCCGCCAGCAGCTCCGCCGCCTCGCGCGCGTGGCGCTGCTGCGTGTAGAGAACGCGCGTCTCCAGCAGGTTGTGCACACGCAGCAGCGCTTCGGTCGCGTCGATCGGCTTGTTGAGGAAGTCCTTCGCCCCGGTGGAAAGGGCGCGCTCCTTGGCCTCCGGCGTGGCGTCCGCCGTCAGCACCAGCACGGGGCGAAAGTCGTCGGGCGGGGTAAGGTCGCGGATGTCGCGCAGCACCGCGAAGCCGTCGCGGTGGGGCATGTGCAGGTCCAGCAGCACCAGGTCCGGTGCGTGCCGCTGCCAGAGCGGGATGGCCTGCCGCGCGTCGGAGGTGCGGATCAGGTTCTCGTATCCCTCCGCCTGCAGCAGCACCTCCAGCAGGTCCAGGTTGGCTTCCTCGTCATCCACCAGCAGCAGCGTGCACCCCAGGACGCCGTCCGTCATCGCGCCCCCGGGTCCAGCGGAAGGTGCGTCTCCAGCGTCGCCAGGAACTCGTCCAGGTCCAGCGGCTTGGTCAGGTACGCGTCCGCCCCCGCGCCGCGCAGCCGCTCCACCGAATCCCGCGTGGCGTCCGCGCTGATGATGACGATGGGGATGGTCGCCGTGCGCGGGTCCGCGCGCAGCCGCCGCAGCACCTCTTCGCCGCTGATGTCGGGAAGGTGCAGGTCCAGCAGCACCAGGTCCGGCCGGTGCTCGCGCGCCAGCTCCACGCCGATGCGCCCCTGCAGCGCGGGGACCAGCTTCCACCCGGGGCGGGAGAGGAGGAAGGTCTCCACCAGGTCCAGGTTGGCCAGGTTGTCCTCGATGTACAGCAGCTGCGCCGTCCCGTGCTCGCCGTCCCCCTGCGGCGCCACGGGGAGCCCGGCGTCCTCCGCGCGGCGCAGCGGGTTGGCGGCGCCCAGCAGGCCCAGGCGGAAGACGCTCCCCTCCGGCCCGCTGCGCTCCAGCTCCAGCGTGCCCCCCATCCCCTCCGCCAGGCGGAGCGAAAGGGCCAGGCCCAGGCCGGTGCCTTCCACTTCCGTCTGCTCCGCGCCCAGGCGGGCGAAGGGGGTAAAGAGCTGGTGCATCCGCGCTTCGGGAATGCCCTGGCCGGTGTCTTCCACCCGCAGCCACACGCGCGGCTCCCCGGCGTCCTCCGCCTCCGGGTCCTCCGGCGCCAGGTCCACCTCGCACGACAGGTGGACGCTGCCGCCCTCCTTGTTGTACTTGATGGCGTTGGAAAGGAGGTTCAGCAGCACCTGCGTGAGCCGCTGCCGGTCCGCGTGGACAAAGCCGTCGCGCCCCGTGCCGATGACCTCGTCCACCTCCACGCCATACTGCTCCGACATGGGGCGCACCAGGCTCACGGCCTCCTGCATCACCGTCCCCAGGTGCACCGGCTCCAGTGAAAAGCTCTGCCGGCCGGCCTCGATGCGGGCGATCTCCAGCACCTCGTTGATCAGCCGCAGCAGGTGCCGGCCCGCCTTGAGGATGTGCTGCACGTGCTTCTGCTGGTCCACCCGCAGCTCCGCCCGGGCCAGCACCTGGCCAAAGCCCAGGATGGAGTTCATGGGCGTGCGCAGCTCGTGGCTCATCCGCGACAGGAACTCGCTCTTCGCCAGGTTCGCGCGCTCGGCCTCTGCACGCGCCTTTTCCGCCGCCAGCGTGGCCTCGCGCAGCGCCTCTTCCGCGTGCTTGCGCTCGGTGACGTCGCGGATGTTGGAGACGAAGCCGGCCTCCGGCTCGCCCTCGACCACCATCCGCCCCACCGCCTCCAGGTGCCGCCACTCGCCGTCCGCGTGGCGAAAGCGGTACTCGGCGTAGCCGGTGCCGTCCGCGCTGGTGATCACCGACTGGATGGCCGCCACCACGCCCGCCGCGTCGTCGGGGTGGATGAGCTCGAAGGAGTTGCGCCCCACCAGCTCCTCGGCCGCGTAGCCCAGCACGCGCTCGATGGAGGGGCTCAGGTACGTCATCACCCCGTCGCCGGTGAGGATGCAGGTGATGTCGTGCGCGTTCTCGATCAGCCGGCGGAAGTGCTCTTCGCGCTCCTGCAGCGCCTGCTCTGCCAGCTGGCGCTCGGTGACGTCGCGGATGTTGGCCACCAGCCCGTGCTCCGCCGTGTCGGGCGACAGGGTGCGGCCGATGGCCTCGACCATGCGCCACTCGCCGTCCTTGCGCTGAAAGCGGTACTCCACCCGCCGGCTGGTTCCGGGCTCGGACAGGATGGCGGACATGGTCTCCACCACCCGGCCCACGTCGTCGGGGTGGATGAACTGCCAGGTGGAGCGCCCGATCATCTCGTCCGGCTCCCACCCCAGCAGCCGGCGCAGCGACGGGCTCTGGTACGTCATCACCCCCAGCGGGTCCAGGATGCAGGTGACGTCGTGCGAGTTCTCGATCAGCGCGCGGAAGTGCTCTTCGCTCTGGCGCAGCACCTCGGCGATGCGCACCCGCTCGGTGATGTCCAGGCTGTAGCCGATGATGCGCAGCACCTGGCCGTTCTCGTCCAGCACGGGGAGCGAGCGGCGCACCACGTGGCGGGGCCCGTTGGGTGTCTTGAGGGTTTCCTCGAACTCCGTCGTCTTCTTCGTCTCCAGCGCCCGCTTGATCCCGTCGTGGCGAATGCGGATGACCTCCTCGGAAAGCCCCTTGCGCTCGCCGTACTCCCGCACGGTCTTGCCCACGATCCACTCGCGGATCTCCGGGTCCACGACGGAGTTGGGGCTGGCGTAGGTGTAGCGCAGCTGCGGATCGAACACCGCCACGCCGCTCTCCAGCGAGGCGATGATCTCTTCGAAGAACGCCTTCTGCCGCACCACCTCGGCCTCGGCCTGCCGGCGGGCCGTCACGTCGCGGTAGGCGCTGATCAGGGCGATGCGCTCCCCCTTGTCGTCCAGCTGCGGGACGACGACGGCCTCGGCGATCCCCTCCGTGCCGTCCGCGCGCACGAACGGCACCTCGCCCGACCAGCTGCCGTCGCGGTCAAGCGCCGCCAGCACCGCCGGGGTGGCGGCCGGCTCGCGCCCCGGCGGCTTTACGAAGCCCCCCGTGCGGCCCACGGCGGCCGGGTGGTGGTAGCCGAACATGCGCTCCGCCGCCGGGTTCCAGTCCGCGATGCGCCCGTCCGCGCGGGAGATGATCACGGCCTCGGCCAGCGTCTCGAAGACCAGCGCCTGCTGCCGCAGCGTCTCGGCCACCTGCTCGGCCTCGCGGCGGCTGTGCTCCAGCTCCCGCTCCGCCACCTTGCGCTCGGTGATGTCGCGGACCACGGTCACCAGCGTCCCGTCCGCCAGCGGCACCACGCGCGCCTCGAACTCCAGCGACGTGTCGCCGTCCATCAGCCGGTACTCCACGCACACCAGCTCGCCCGTGTGCAGCGCCTCGTTCACCGCCTCGCCAAAGCGCGGGCCCACGTCCGCCGGCAGCAGCTCCTGCATCTGCCGGCCGCGGAACTCGGGAAGGGGAGAGTAGAGCGCGGCGGCGCGCCCGGCCCGGTGGTCGGTGATGGTGCCGTCCGGGTCCAGCTTGAAGTACAGGTCCGGGAGGGCCTGGAAGACGCCTTCCAGCTCCTGCGTGCGCTCCAGCAGCGCCTCCTGCGCCGCCTCGTGCTCGGCGACCTCCTCCTCCAGCGCCTCGTTGGTCTCCGCCAGCTCGGCCGTGCGCTCCTGGACGCGCTGCTCCAGCTCCTCGTTGGCGCGGCGCAGGGCGTCTTCCGCCGCCTTCCACTCGCTGGTCTCGCGGGCGGTGGCCAGCAGGCGGTCCTCGCCCAGGATGGTCACGCGGCGCAGGGTGATCTCCGCCCAGACGGGGTGGCCCAGGCGGTGGCGCCCCTTCCACTCGAAGCGCTGCGGCTCGCCGTCGATGGCGCGGCGGACGTACCCCATCGCCTCCGCCACGGTGTACGGCGGCTCGCCCCAGCTCAGCCCCTCCACCCCCAGCACCTTCTGCTCCTCGACGGAAAAGCCGTACAGCTCCGCGGCGGTCTGGTTCACGTCCAGAAAGGCGCCCGTCTGGATGTCGTGCACCCAGAGGCCGGCGCCGGCCAGGTCGAAGATGGTGCGGTAGCTTTCCTCGCGGTCGCGCAGCGCCTGTTCGGCGGCCTTGCGCTCGGTGATGTCGCGGGCGGTGGCGACCAGGCGGTCCACCCCGCCGATGTTCACCCGGTTCAGGCTCACCTCGCTCCACACCTGCCCGTCGGGGATCCCCGTCATCCACTCGAAGCGCTGCGGCTCGCCGCGCGAGGCCAGGCGCACGTACTCCATCGCCCGCTCCGGCGTGAACGGCTCCGGGCCCCCGGCGATCAGCCGCATCCCCCCGCGCTTCACCTGGTCCAGCGTAAGCCCCGCGGCCTCGCAGGCGCGGCGGTTGGCGTCAAGGATGGCGCCGGTCTCCACGTCGTGGACGTAGATCGGGTCGTTGGAAAGCTCGAAGATGGTGCGGTAGCTCTCCTCGCTCCTGCGCAGCGCCTCTTCCGCCAGCTTGCGCTCGCCGATGTCGCGCACCAGCGCCAGCACGCACAGCTTGCCGGCCAGAAGCACGCGCTGCAGGCTGACCTCGCCCCAGATGGGGGCGCCGGTGCGGGGGTGGATGGACATCCATTCGAACCGCTGCGCCTCGCCCGCGGCCGCGCGGCGCGACTGCTCGACGGCCACCTCGACGGTGTACGGCTCGGGGCCGTTCCAGATGATGGAGGCGGCGTCGGTCCGGAGCTCGTCGAGCGTGGTGTCGCACATCTCGCACGCCCGGCGGTTGGCGTCGATCACCATCCCTGTCTCGCCGTCGGTGACGAAGATGGCGTCGTTGCTGTTCTCGAAGATGGTGCGGTAGCTCTCTTCCGACGTCCGCAGCGCCTCCTCGGCCACGCGGTGGTCGGTGACGTCCTGGTGCACGGCGACCACCTCCAGCACCTCGCCCTCCGGGCCGCGGATGGGGAAGTACGAGGCCTGCACCCAGCGCGGCCACTCCATCCCCGCGGGGGGAACCACGTCCGGCGTGTACTCGCGCGGGTCGAAGAGCACGGGGGGAAGCACCACGGTCTCGCCGGCGAAGGCGCGGCGCACCAGCGCGCCGATCTCCGCCATCCCCACGTCGCGCAGGGGGTTGAACTGGCGCACCTGGGCCAGGTTCAGCCCCCACAGCCGCTCGTACGCGGAATTGACGCGGACCACGTTTCCGTCGGGCGCGTAGACCTTTACGCTGTGGGGAAACTGCTCGAACAGGTCGCGGTAGCGCGCCTCGCTTTCGCGCAGGGCGCGGTCGGCGGCGTTGCGCTCGGTAACGTCCTGCGAGATGCCCACCATGCGCTCGCCGGTGCCGGCGGGGTCCGGGAGCAGCTTGCCCAGCGCGTTCATCTCCCGCAGGGACCCGTCCGGACGGATGACGCGGTAGGGGAAGGAGAAGGGGATCCGGGTGGCGATCAGCCGGTCGCACTCCTCTACCACGCGGGCGCGGTCGTCGGGGTGCACGCGCTCCAGGAACTCGTCGAAGGTCTGCGACGGCGCGTCTTCGGGCAGCCCGTGAATGCGGCGCTGCTCCCGCGACCAGGTGATGGTGTCGCTGGGCAGGTGCCACTCCCACGTCCCCAGGCCGGCCAGCTGCTCCACCTCGTCCAGAATGCGCTCGCGTTCCTGCAGCGCGGCCGCGGCGAGCTGGTGCTCCGTCACGTCGCGCGAGGTGCCGATGAGCCGCGGCGGGCCGCCGTCGGGATCGGGGATGCGCTGCGCCTGGGCGTACAGCCAGCGGAGCTGCCCGTCGCCGCGGATGACCCGGTAGGCGGCGGCGTTGCTGTCGCCGGTGCGGATCACGGTGGCGCAGGCGTCGATGATCCGCTGGCGGTCGTCGGGGTGGACGCGCTCGAGAAACGCGGCGAAGGTGGCGGGGGCGGTGGATTCC
Source organism: Longimicrobium sp. (assembly GCA_035759295.1). Lineage (GTDB taxonomy): Bacteria > Gemmatimonadota > Gemmatimonadetes > Longimicrobiales > Longimicrobiaceae > Longimicrobium. Next base: position 6,153 of record DASTVC010000566.1, read on the forward strand.
TCCAGCCCGTGAATGCGCAGCTGCTCGTCGGACCAGCGCACGGGCTGCTGGTCCAGCGGCTCGGCCAGCGTCTGCTCCCAGCTCCCCAGGCTGGCCAGGCGCTCCACCTCGTCGATGCGGCGGTCGCGCTCGGCCAGGGCGGCCTCGGCGCGCTGGCGGGCGGCGCGCTCCGCCTCCAGCGCCTCCAGGGCGGCGGCCAGCGTGGCGCGCAGGGCGTCCTCTCCGCCGGCCGCGGGAACGGCGAGCAGGGGGGACGATGCGGACGGGGATTGCGGGTCCATCGGTGCCATCGGGGCGGGAGGCCTTCAGCCGGATCGGGCAGGGAGGGAAATCCCGTGAAAACTACATCTCACGCGCGCGGGGAACAAGGCGTTGCGAGGGGGATCGGGGGCGAGATGGAGGGGGCGGGGGGCGGGTGTTTCGCGGTGTGGAGGGGACGGGGTGAACGGGTGAACGGGTGACACCGCCGGCGCCTCGCCAACCGGGGTCAAGCCATCGCGCGCACCCATCGGTCATTTCGAAGGAGGCGCCACGCGGGGCCCGCGTCTACTGGAAACCCGGGCGCCGACTGAGAAATCTACTCGCCCGCGGCAGTGGCACGTCGTGGGGCAGGATCTCGCCCGTGCGGCCGTTCGCGCATCACGCGGGCTCGGTCAGGCGCAGGCCGTAGGGCCACAGGTCGTCGCTCGGGCGGGTGCAGGTGACGAAGCAGCGGTGGCGCAGGAGCTCGGCGCGCTCCACGTCGGTGAGGTCGATGCCGGCGCCGGGGCCGGGGTCCTGCGCGTCGACGTTGTAGTGCAGCGCGCCGTCCAGCGCGTAGTCGCGGCGAAAGCCGGTGCGCCACTGAGAGTTGCCGCCCCACCCGTCGCTCAGGTCCTCCGTGCGGCGGTTGTTCCGCGCGTACGCCCAGTACAGCGTGGAGCGCTCCGCGATCTCCTTCACCACGTGCCGCCGCCCCGCCCGCACCCGGCCGCCGGCGCGCGAGATGAGCAGCGGTCTGAGCGTGCACCCCGGTCACAGGACGTCGACGAGCTCCGGCGCCGCGTCCTCGTCCGCAGCCTGATCGACGGTGACGATCTCGTGGTAGAACGGATGAAAGCCTGCGCGATTCACGGCCTCCATCCCCAGTGCGTCCATGAACCGCGCGAAGTCCTCGCGGCTGACCGGCGCGACGCTCCACCCCTCGTCCCGCGTACGCGGCGCGAAGGAAAGCTGAAGGAGCTGCACGATCCGGGAGAGCGCGTAGAGCCGCCACGACTCCTCCGGCGTGATCGCCGGCACCGGATCGCCCCGCCGCCCGCGGTGCGTGTCCAGCCATCGCCGCTCGCCGTCCTGCTGTCGCAGCCACGGCGCGAGCACGTCGTCGTACAGCGCGTCTCCGTCGTACTCCAGCATCTCGTCGTGCAGCTGCCGATACGGTAGTTGGTCGCTGTGCATTCCTGTGGCTCGAAAAGGTGTCGATTGCATCATTCCGGTGGATCAGGACGTACCGGCCCTCGTGCTCCAACAGCTCCGGGAGCTTTTCTCCGTTCGTCGCCGGTTCCCGTTCCAGCTGCACGGCTCCCTCGCGTCTCACCTCTTCGATGATACAGGCCGAAGACGTGCCACGAAACGACTCCGCCGACTCCGCGTCCCACCTCCCACGTCTCCCGGCAACCGCCCCGCTCGCCGCCAGGTAACGGTCTGGCTGGAACTTGCGCCAGCTCGTCAGACGCGCGTGCGGCCTCGCGCGTCGTGTGCGAAGCTCTCGTCGTCGTTGCCGCGGCGCCGTGGCTTCAAACCGCGGGGGCGATCTG
>DASTVC010000567.1:0-5407 GCA_035759295.1 Longimicrobium sp.
ATGGCCGGGGCCGCGCTCGTCGGTCAGGATGGTGTATCCGCCTGCCGGTGCGAAAGTTCCGGATTTGGCGCCTGCTACCGCATCAGCGGATGTCCATCAGCTCCACGTCGAAGACCAGGGTGCTGTTGGGCGGGATGGGGCCGATGCCGCGCGCGCCGTATCCCAGGTCCGGCGGAATCACCAGCGTGCGCTTTCCACCGATCTTCATCCCCGCCACCCCTTCGTCCCACCCCTTGATCACGTGCCCGGCGCCCAGCGGAAACTGCAGCGGCTGCCCGCGGTCGCGGCTGCTGTCGAACTTGCTGCCGTCCTGCAGGGTGCCGGTGTAGTGCACGCTGACGGTGTCGCCGGCCCTGGCCTCGCGCCCGTCGCCCACCGCGTCTTCACGGTACTGCAGCCCGCTGGGCGTCGTCGTCATCCCTTCATCCGCCACGATCGATCCTTTCGTCTGCCGCCCGCCGCGCGGCGAGACGGACGTTTGTTTGTCGGCTGCTCCTGACCCGCGCATCCCGTGGAACGCAGGAATCGCGCAACGCCGGTTCTGGATGTCGCGTGGCCCACGGCAAGGGAGAATGAATTCGCGGCAACAACGACACGAAATCCGCCTTCGCGGATTGGGGGCTTCGGTGTTCGGGTCAGCGCTGTGCGCGCCCAAGTCCCGCGGGATCCTTCAGTGTGTGATGTCCCGGTGCCTGCGTCCGCGCCCCACTCCTGACGGAGCGCGCCGCGGTTGGTCCCGCCGTTTATTCCCTCTCCCGCGTGGTTTGCGGGAGAGGGCAGGCGAGGAACGAGCCGGGTGAGGGCCTCACCTTTGACGGCACTCTGCGCACGGAGTACACTGCGGATGCAGGTGGCGCCGCACAGGAATGCTGCTGCGCGGCGCTTCATCCATCCACCCGACGATCCGGAGGTGTGAGATGAGGGGAGTCAGGCATCACGCGCGGCGCGGCATCTTCGCGCTGGCGACGGCGGCGGCGCTGGGGTTCGGCGCGGCGCAGGCGTTCGCGGCGCCCGCGCAGGCGGCCGGGGCGTGGGCGTGCACCAACGCGCAGTGCAACCTGGACTGCAAGGCGCGCGGCTACGATGGCGGCATCTGCGCCGGCTCGTGGGGCTGCGCCTGCTGGATCCAGTAGGCGCAGCCCGCCTTTTCGATCACGGAAACGGAGGCGACGATGAAGCGCAGGATTCGGAGCGGGATGTTCGCCGCGGTGATGGCGGCGGCGCTGGGGTTCGGCGGGGCGCAGGCGTTCGCCTCGCCGGGCGCGGCGGGCGACGTGGAGCGGGCGTGCAGCGGCGGCAAGTGCCGAAGCGACTGCCGCGCCCAGGGCTACGACGGCGGCTTCTGCGACCAGGGCGGCTGCATCTGCATCATCCAGGCGGGCTGATCCGCATCGCCATTTGACCGGCCGAGCGCACGCCCGCTACTCTGTGGGCGTGCGCTTTCGTCCATCATCCACCCGCCCCCGCGCCGCCATGAGCTTCCTCCGCGCCCTCGCCGTCCTGCTCGCGCTCTCGTCCGCCGCCGTCCCCCTCGCCTCCGCCCAGCCGGCGTACCCCGCCGAGCAGCGCGCCCGCGACAGCGTGGAGGCGCTAGCCGCCTTTCGCGGCAACATCGGCGCGATCCACGGCCGCGACCGCGCCACCTACCTGTCGTTCTACCTGCAGAGCCCGCGGCTGGCGCGCACGGGCCCCGGCGGCGTGAACTGGGGATACGCGGGGATGACGGGCGGCGACCCGAACGCCTGGCCCGACACGCTGGTGGCCACGCACTTCGAGGTGGTGCCGCTGGCGCCGGGCGTGGTCTACGGCGCCTACCGCTACCGCGTGGTTCAGGGCGGCAGCCAGCGCGGCGTGAGCGAGCGCGTGCTGGTCAAACAGCCGGATGGCAGCTGGAAGATCGCCGTAAGCACCGCGTTCGGCTCGCCGGGCGACGCGCCGGTCCCCGCCGTCGCCTTCATCGGCGCCACGGTGATCGACGGCACCGGCGCCGCGCCGATGCGCAACGCGACGGTGGTGATGCGCAACGGCCGCATCGCCTGCGTGGGCGCGTGCGAGACGGGGCCTGACGTGCACACCATCGACGCGCGGGGAAAGTGGATCATCCCCGGGCTGATCGACGCGCACGTGCACTACTCGCAGACCGGCTGGGCGGACGGGCGGCCGGACGCCGAGGACGTGCGCGCCCGCTTTCCGTACGACAGCACCGTCATGGCGCTGGAGGCCCACCCCGACCGCTTCTTCCGCAGCTACCTGTGCTCGGGCGTGACGGGGACTTTCGACGTGGGCGGCTATCCGTGGACGTGGGCGCTGCGCGAGCGGGCGGAGGCCAGCAACGCCGCGCCGCACGTGGCCGCCGCCGGGCCGCTGCTTTCCACCCTGGACCACTGGGTAAACACGCCGGGGCAGCGCCAGTTCATCTACGCCTCCAACGACAGCACCACGCGGGCGGGCGCGCGGATGATGGCGCACTACCGCAGCGACGCCATGAAGGTGTGGTACCTGACGGACATCCCGGGGGCGGACACGGTGCAGATCAAGGCCGTTCTGCGCGCCGCGGGGGACGAGGCGCGGCGGGCGGGCATTCCGCTCATCGTGCACGCCACCAGCCTGGCGGAGGCCAAGGATGCGCTGCGCGCCGGCGCGCGCGTGCTGGTGCACTCGGTGCAGGACCAGCCCGTGGACGACGAGTTCATCCAGCTGGCGCGGCAGGCGAACGCCATCTACACGCCCACCATCACGGTGTCGCAGGGATACCTGCAGCTGTACGCCCGCCACTTCGACCGCACCGGGCTGCCGATGGAGTGCGTGGACCCCGCCACGCGCGCCAAGGCCGCGCTCACGGACTCGCTCCCCCCCACCAACTACCCCATGGACCGCGTGCGCGCGAGCATCGAGCGCGAGCGGCAGACCATGCTGGCCAACCTGCGCCGCGTGCACGCCGCCGGCATTCCCGTCGCCATGGGGACCGACGCCGGCAACCCGCTCACGCTGCACGGCGTGAGCGTCTACCGGGAGATGGAGGCCATGGCCGAAGCGGGGCTGACACCCATGGACGTCCTGGTCGCCTCCACGCGCACCGCCGCCATGGCGATGGGGCGCGATTCCATCGGCACGCTGCGGGTGGGGATGGCCGCGGACCTCGTGGTGCTGGATGCCGATCCGCTGGCCGACGTCCGCAACTTTCGCGCGGTCTCTCTGGTCGCGCGCGGTGGGGAGGTGTGGACGCGGCGGGAGCTGGAGTACCGTTGAAGTGCGTGAGTGCGTGAGTGCGTGAGTGCGTGAGTGCGTGAGTGCGAAAGTGCGAAAGTGCGAAAGTGCGAAAGTGATGGAGTGGCCGGCGTGTGCCCCTCGCTGTCATTCTGAGGGAGGCGCCGCGCGATACCATCCGCCTCGCCGGAGAGCATGGCGCCGACCGAAGAATCTCTATGCTGGGCGGCAGGCTCTCTCCCCTCGCACGCTGTTCCGGGCGTCGCCCGGGTTTCCCCCAGATTTGGTTGTGGTGCGATGGAGAACGGTGTCATCCGGTATGACGATCCGCATCCTTACCGCTGACGACGCGGCGGCGTACCAGGCGCTGCGGCTGCGCGGGCTGCGGGAATCACCCGCGTCGTTCGGCTCCACGTACGAGAACGAGGCCGCCACGCCGCTGCAGCAGATCGCGGAGCGCCTGGCCCGCGGCGACGGCGGCGACGACGTGACGTTCGGCGCGTTCGATGAGGACGGCGGGACGCTGGTAGGCGTCGCCAGCCTGGGGCGCGGCACGTCCCTCAAGACGCGCCACCGCGCCGTCGTCTGGGGGATGTACGTCGCGCTCGAGGCACAGGGCCGCGGCGTCGGCCGCGCCCTGATGGATGCGCTCGTCGCACACGCGCGGACGCTGGAGGGCGTCGAGCGCCTGACGCTCGGCGTGGAGGCCGGGAACGAGGCGGCGCGTGCTCTCTACCACTCCCTCGGCTTCGTCACCTACGGCGTCGAGCCGCAGGCCTACAAGCTCGGCGATCAATACTGGGATTCGGAGATGATGACGCTGGATCTGCGGGGATAGTACACGGGTTGAAAGGAGCGTGGGGCAGACATCTGCCCTCGGCAGGCAGTCCGAGGTAAGGCCGACGATATCCTTCGGTCGCGCGCAAACGGCTGCGTGGGTTCGGGTTCCGCGTGGCGCTTCCTCAGGAAATCAATCCTCCTGGTTTGATGGTCAGCTGTATCAGCCGAGGTGGATCGATCCCGGCCTCTTGCGGTGCAAACCCTTCCGCCTGCAGCCGTTTGCCGGTAGTTTTCACGGCTTGCCGCGAACGAACACCCGCCGGGAAAAGGCGATGCCGATGGACGACGCACGGTTCGAGGAGCTTAGACAGCGCGAGTTCAGCAGGCTGGACGCGCTGGGGCACGTGTACCTGGACTACACGGGCGCCGGGCTCTACAGCGAGTCGCAGGTGCGCGCCAACGCCGAGATGCTGTGTAGCAGCGTGCTGGGCAATCCCCACTCGCGCAACCCCACCTCGCTGGCCGCCACCACCCTCTGCGAAGACGCACGCACCCGCGTCCTTGAGTACTTCAATGCCGACCCCGAGCTGTACGAGGTCGTGTTCACCCTCAACGCCAGCGCCGCGCTCAAGCTCGTCGGCGAGGCGTACCCGTGGCAGCCGGGCGGCCGCTTTCTGCTCACGGCAGACAACCACAACTCCGTCAACGGCCTGCGCGAATTCGCCCAGGCGCATGGGGCCGATGTTCACTACATCCCGCCCGGCCCGGAGCTGCGGCTGAGCGGGCTGGAGGAGCACCTGGCGGGTGCAAAGCGCGGCGGCCACAACCTGTTCGCGTTCCCCGCGCAGTCCAACTTCTCGGGGGTAAAGTACCCGCTGGAGATCATCGAAGTCGCGCACCAGCACGGGTACCACGTGGTGCTGGACGCGGCCGCGTTCGTCCCCACCAACCCGCTGGACCTGCGGAAGCACGCGCCGGACTTCGTCTGCATCTCGTTCTACAAGATGTTCGGCTTTCCCACCGGCGTGGGCGTGCTGCTGGCGCGCCGCAACGCCCTGGGCGAGCTGCACCGGCCGTGGTTCGCGGGCGGCACCGTGCGCTTTGTGAGCGCGCAGAACAAGATGCACATGCAGCACGTGACGGGGCGCGCGTTCGAGGACGGCACGCTGAACTACCTGGGGATCGCGGCGGTGCCGGCGGGGCTGGACTTTCTGGACGAGATCGGGATCCAGAACATCAACCGGCACGTGATGGGGCTTACGGAAGAGCTGCTGGGCGACATGCTGGCGCTGCGCCACGGCAACGGCGAGCCCATGGTGCGCATCTACGGGCCCACGAACATGGAGATGCGCGGCGGCACCATCGCGTTCAACCTGCTGGACCCGCGGGGCGGGCTGGTGGACTTTCGCATGGTGGAGCA
>DASTVC010000568.1:0-2530 GCA_035759295.1 Longimicrobium sp.
TACATCCCCGGCTTCCCGAACCTGATCGGCGCCCCCACCCGCGCGGCCGAGCCCGCGCCGCAGAAGGCCCCCGCCGCCGCCGCGCCCACGGCGGCGGTGCCGGTGACGGTCGCGGGCGCCGCGCTGCCGTGGTCGGTGAACGTGGCCAACTACGACGCGGCGCAGCCCGCCTTCGACCACGTGCGCAAGCTTACGTCGCGCTTTCAGCCGGCCCGGTTCTTCATCGTCCCGGAGCCCACGCAGGGCGTGCTGTACTGGAAGGTGATGGGCGGTATGGCCGACGACAGCACCGCCCTGGCGCCCCTGCGCGACCAGCTGATCGCCGCGGGGGAGCTGGATGAAGAGGCCATCGGCGGCCGTTCCTCCATCTTTCAGCCGCGCCCGCTGGCCTACGAGCTGGGCGAGTTCCGCACCGAAGCGGAGGCCGTGGCCCGCGCCGACTCGCTCACCGGCCGCGCCATTCCCGCGTACGTGGCCGCCGTGCCGTACTCGGACGGCACCGAGCGCTGGAAGGTGTACGGCGGCGCCTACCGCGACAGCGCCAGCGCGGCCCCCATGCAGAAGATCCTGGCCGGCGCCAGCATCCAGCCGCGGCTGGTGGAGCGCTCCGGCAGGCCCCCCGCAAGCCCGAAATGAAGCTTCGCTCCCTCCAGCTGCACGGCTTCAAGTCCTTCGCTGACAAGACGGTGCTGGAGCTTCGCGACGGCGTGACCGCCATCGTGGGCTCCAACGGCTGCGGCAAGTCCAACACGGCCGACGCCGTGCGCTGGGTGCTGGGCGAGACCCGCGCGGGCGCCCTGCGCAGCGCCAAGATGGAAGAGGTCATCTTCCAGGGCACCATCCGCCGCCGCCCCCTCAACTACGCGGAGGTCACGCTCGTCTTCGGCAACGAGGACGGCGCCGTCCCCATCCCGCAGACCGAGATCGAGATCGCCCGCAAGGTGTTTCGCGAGGGCGGCAGCGAGTACTTCCTGAACCGCCAGTCGTGCCGGCTGCGCGACATCAACGACCTGCTGCGCGACACGGGGCTGGGATCGGACGCGTACTCGATCATCGAGGCGGGGATGATCGACGCCATCCTCAGCGAGCGCCCCGACGAGCGCCGCGCCATGTTCGAGGAGGCCGCCGGCATCGGCCGCTACAAGGACCGCCGCAAGGCCGCGCAGCGCCGGCTGGAGGCGGCGGAGGTCGACCTCTCGCGCCTGAACGACCTGGTGGCGGAGGTGGAATCCAAGGTCAAGGCGCTCTCCCGGCAGAAGCGGCGGGCGCAGCGCCACGCGGAGCTGCAGGCGCGCCGGCTGGACCTGGAGATGGCGATCGCGACGGCGGAGTCGGGTTCGCTCACGGCGGCGCTGGCGGAGGGAACGCGGCGGCTGGAGGCGCTGGAGCGCGAGGGCCGCGACGCCGCCACGGAGCGGACGACGGCGGAGGCCACGCTGGAGGAGCGGCGGCTGGAGGCGTCGGAGGTCGCGCGGCAGCGGACGATCGTCGCGGGTCGACTGGAAGAGGTGCGCAAGCGGCTGGACACGCGCGAGCGCGAGATCCTGCTGGCGGACGAGCGCCGCACGCACGCGGAGATGCGCATCGCCCAGCTGGTGCGCGAGCGCGGCGAGACGGCGGAGCGCGCGGAGCGGCAGGCGGCGGAGGCCACGCGGCTGCAGGGCGAGGTGGCCAACGCCTCCGCGCGGCTGGAGGGCGTCCGCGAGCGGCTGGAGGTGCGGCTGGAGGAGAACGAGGCCCTGCGCGCCACCCTGGCCTCGCACCGCCGCGCCACGGACGAGGCCGCGGCAAAGGCGCGCGACCTGGCCCGCGAGATCGCGGCGGCCGAGGGCGAGCGCGCCGCCGCCGAGCGCCGCCGCGACGAAGCCGCCGAGCGCATCACGCGCCTGGCCGAGCAGGAGGCGCAGCTGGCCGGCGACCTGGCGATGCTGGACGAGCAGACGGAGCTGTGGAGCGGCCAGGGTGACGCCCTGCGCGACCGGCTGGACGCCGCCATCGACGCGGCCGAACGGGCGCGCGAGGAAATCCGCGTCCACCGCGGCCGCGAATCCGCCCTCCGCGACCAGCTGCGCGCGGCGGAGGACCGGCTGTCGCTGCTGACGGCGCAGGTGTCCGCGCGCGAGGCGCTCGAACGCAGCTACGAGGGCTTCTCCCCCGCCGTCACCGCCATCATGTCCGCCCGCGAGCGCTTCCGCGGCGTCCGCGCCCCCCTGGCCGACTTCGTCCGCGCGACCACGGCGGACGCGGTGACGGCGCAGGCGGTGGAATCGTTCCTCGGCACGCTCCTGCAGGCCCTGGTGGTGGACGACCTGGCCGCCGCCCGCCGCGTGCGCCGCTGGTTCCGCGACGAGTGGGACGGCGGCGGCACCCTCCTCCTCCTCCCCCTCGACGCTCCCGGCGTGCGCGAGGCGGTGCAGGACGCGGACGCGGCCGCGCGCCTCGGCGTGGCGGGGCAGGGGGATGCCGCGCCGTGGGTGGAGGCCTTCCTCCACGGCCTGGTCGTCGTGGAGGGCGAGGACGCGCTGGAGGG
>DASTVC010000569.1:0-3020 GCA_035759295.1 Longimicrobium sp.
CAGCGCGGGGGAGGGAGAACGGCGGAGATTTTCCGTCGCGCGATCGAATTCTCCCCTTTCTCCCGCGCAGCCGGGGAGAGGGGCGGGGGGAGAGGGGGCCTCTCGGGCGCCAGCTCGATGCCTGTCGTCGAGTCCCGATCCATCCTGGCCCCAACCTCCCCCAGGGTTTTTTGGGGGAGGTGCGAGCCTAAGCGAGCGGAGGGGGCGCGCCGCGGTTTGCTGCGCGCCGCTGTCGTCTCAGTGGCGCTCCTTTCTACCGCCGCGCTGCTCTCCTCCTCATCCGCGCAGCAGGCGCCGGCTCCGCCACCCGCGGCGCAGGCGGACGCTTCGCCCGCGGCGCCGGAGGCGTTCGTGTTCGCGACGGCGCGATACGAGAGTGGAGACTGGAACAGCGCGCCGCTGGTGCCTACCAACATCCTGCACTCCATCGCGCAGTACACGGCGCTGCCGGTGGCGTCTACCGGGGCGGTGGTGGACCTGGCCAGCCCGGAGCTGTTCCGCTTTCCGTTCGTCTTCCTGACCGGCCACCTTCCGCTGCGCTTCAACCAGCAGGAGAGCGCCAACCTCAAGGCGTACGTGGAGCGCGGCGGCTTCATCTTCATCGACGACCACAACCACGACGTGGACGGCGGCTTCCACAAGACGGCGCAGGCGGAGGTGCGGCGCATCTTCGGCGCGGCGGCGCTCAAGCCCATCCCCAACAACCACGAGCTGTACCGTGCGTTCTTCATCTTCGCGGACGGGCCGCCGACCACGAGCCACGAGCTGAACGGCTGGGGCGACAACCTGATCCACGAAAACCTGTTCGGGGTGGAGGTAAACGGGCGCATCGGCCTGCTTTACAGCAACAAGGACTACTCCTCGGAGTGGAACTACCACGCGCGGAACAAGCGATTCAACTCCGTCGACAACACGCGGTTCGGGGTGAACGTGGCCGTGTACGCGCTGACGCGATGAGGGTGCCCGCACTGCTGCGCGCGCTGGTCCTGCTCCTGCTGGCCCTGGCGCTCGCGCTTCCCTCCGTCTGGCGCAGAAAGGGCGGCGCGGCCGCGCCCGCCTGGATCGCCGACACCCGGGCGCTGGACCGCGCGGCGGACTCCCTGCTCGTCGGCCGCGCGCCGCCGGCCATCGCCCGCGCCTCCACGGAAGCGCCGACGGCGGCGGAGCTGGAGCTGCTGGCCGCCGCCGCCCGCCGCGCCCCGCTCTACGCCGCGCTCCCCGCGCGGAGGGCCTCGGTGCAGGCGGAGGCGCCGGCGCGCGCCCTCTCCGGGCGTGCCGCGGCTGTCGGCTTCCGCGTGTCCGCGGGCGCGAACGACAGCGTGCTGGTGCGCCTGTCGGACGAGACGGGGGTGCTGGACAGCCTGCGCGTGCGGACGGACGCGAACGGGCGCTACGCGGGCGCGTTTCGGGTGCGTCCGCCGCGCCCGGGGTGGCGCGAGTGGAATGTGCAGGCGGGGGACGCGACGGCGCGGACGGGTGCGTGGGTAGATTCCGCGGGTGCTCCGCGGGTGCTGGTGCGCGCCGGCTTTCCGCACTGGGAGTCGAAGTTCCTGGTGCGTGCGCTGGAAGAGTCCGGCGCCACGGTGGAGACGGCGTACGACCTGGGGCGCGGCCAGTTCGTCGTCCAGGGCGGCTCCAGCCTCTCCCCCGAGCGGCTGGCGCGCGCGGACGCCGTCATACTGCTCAACGGCGCGCCCGTGGGCGACGGTGAGCGGCGGATGCTGCAGGACTGGGCCGCGGCGCGGGGCGGGGGCGTGCTGCTGGTCGGAAGCCAGTCTCGCGGCGGCGCCTTTGGATTGACGGACGGGCTGCGGGCGCGGTCGGTGGATGGACCTACGCTGACCTGGACGCTGCCGCCCGAGTTGGCGCCGCTCCCGGCGGACCGGGTGCGTTCCGGCGCGATCGTATTCGGCGCGGTGCGCGCGGGGGCGGCGATGGCGGTGATGAGCGGCGACGCCGGCGTACTGGCGCTGCGGCCCCTCGGTCGCGGTCGCGCGGCGTCGCTGGGGCTTACGGAGACGTGGCGGTGGCGGATGGAGGCCGGGCGCGTGCGCGAGCACCGGGAGTTCTGGCGCGCGCTGGTGGACTGGCTCGCCTCCGCCCCGCGTGACCCACTGACGGTGCAGGTGCCGGAGCCCGTCGGCCCGGCGGGCGCTCGGCACGAGGTGGTCGTCTACGCCGCGTCCGGCGCCGCCGCCGTCCCGCCGCCGCTGCTGGTGACGCGGCCGAACCGGCGCGCGGACACGGTGGCGCTGGTGGCGGATCCGGCGCGCCCCGGCGTGCTCCGCGGTGCCTTCCTCCCGGCGGATACAGGCCTGTACACCTTCGCATTTGCGGGCCGTGCGCCCTCCGCCGCCTACCGCGCCACCGCCGCCGCCGGCCCCGCCGACGACGCGTGGGCGCGCCTGTCGATGCTCGCCAGCACCTCCGGCGGCCGCATGCTTCCGGCGGATTCGCTGCGTCCGACCATCCGCCGCCTCACGCCGGAAGGTGCCGGCGGTGGCGCGCCGCTCCCGCTCGGATGGATGCTGTTCTGGGCGCTGCTCCTCGCCGCCGGCGCGGAGTGGGCGATCCGGAGGTTGCGGGGGCAGGCGTGAGTGGGGCTGAGCGGGGAAAGATGAGCGGGTAAACCCGCTGCTGGGAAAGCGATAAGCCCCGTCTTTGCTCGTTCCTCGCAAAACGGGGCTTCAACCGCTCGGGTCGGCGGAGGCCTACGCGCGTGGCGGGATCAGTCGGCAACAGGCTCCACCAGAGGGAACGCGCCACAGGCGTTCGCGACGTTTATCCCCTCTCCCACGCAGTTTGTGGGAGAGGGCAGGCGAGGAACAAGCCGGGTGAGGGCCCCGTTGCGGCATCGGCGCCGCCGCCCGACATTCGTCCGCATCCATCATCCATCAAATCCCTGATCCCCAGCCATACTTCCGGATGACGAAACACCTGCTGCGCATCGCCGCGGCTGGCGCGGCCTTGATCGCGCTGCATGCGCCTGCCCGCGCGCAGGCTCCCGCGCCGGCACCGGT
>DASTVC010000570.1:0-10347 GCA_035759295.1 Longimicrobium sp.
GGACTGTCCTGCTCACCTCGACCGTGGAGCGGATACATGGTTCTCGGGATCGCGCATCAGGGTGGAGTGATTAGCCTGCTCCCGTGCGCCGTGGAGATCGCCAGCCGATCCCCATCCTCTCTCGAAAAACGCGGATGGCACTCTGCCGCGTTCCACCTTTCCCCCGTACCCGACAGTCCGCGGGAGTGCGCCTTGCCGCCGTCCGCCCGTGCGCAGCGGACTTCGAAGCACGAGAAGCGGACGACACGCTCGAGAAAAACTCCGGGGACGCCGCTGACGCCGCGTGCGGCTCATTCGCCGGCTCCGGTCTGAGGGCCCGCTTGCGTACCTTCCCGGCCGAAAACATCTTTCCTGCCCCTCGCCGGCCCCCCTTCCGCCCTCTCCGCACCGCATCATGAGCTTCGCTTTATCGGCCGCGGTAGCCGCCTACGTACTGTTTTCGACTCTGGTCCTGTACATCGGCTACGTCCTGGTGCGCGGGGTCATACGCGGCGCGGGCCGCCTGATCACGCGGGACAGCGCGGCCCTGGGCACGGATGCACGGGTCCGGCTGCTCTCGCTGGGCGGCGCGGTGCTGCTGTTCGGAGACGCGCTCTCGGCCACGGTACGCAGCACGCTGCTCTTCTTCACCACGCTGTTCGACCAGTTTCCCACGAACCTGGCCATCGCCTGGCGATCGGCCTCCGGCGCGTGCACGGAAGCGGAGAATGCGGAATGCGCCGCCCGCACCTGGTTCTCGCTGCTGGAGGTGAGCACCCACAGCTTCGTGCAGGCGCTCCGTGAGGCGGAGCTGTCTTCGCTGCCCGTAGCCAGGCTGCTGCTCCTGCTGTCCAGCTGGGCTCTGCTGGGGATGATCCTGAGCGCCTTTCTTCCCCCCCTCCCCCGGCCGGCGCCCGATCCCCGGCCGCGGCGCGGCGGCCTGTCACGCCTGTTTCGCTCACGGCGGGACGCCGGGGATGACGGGACGGAGTCGCTCGCGGGTGAGGTGCCGCCACCCGTGGTGCAGCCGCAGCCCGTGGTTGCGCGCAGATCCCCGGCGGCCCGCCGCTGGTCGCGCAGGCTGCGCGCGGTGCGGCGCCGGATTACCCCCGTCACCACGCAGAACGCCCTGTTCTTCGTGCTGCTGTTCATCGGCGCGTACCTGAGCATCGCGGCCATCGGCGCCATTCCCGACCTGCAGGGAGAGGTGGAGGAGCTGCAGACGCCGCTCTCCCCCGGCACGCTGGAAAGCCGCATCGCCAACTCCAAGCTCACCGTGCCGACGGAGCTTTCGGGCGACCCGCTCGGCCGCCTTAAGGAGCTGCTGTGCACCCACCCGGAGCTCGCCGCGGACGCGCTGTGCGCCCGGCCGCGCGCGGACTCGGTGGCGGGCGCCGCTGAACGGGGCGCGCCCTCCGCGGCCGACGGGGCCGGTTCGGCGCAGCCCCGCCCGGCGACGACGGACACGGGTGCGGCGCGCATCGGCGCAGCCGTATCCGGCACCAAGACCGATTCCATCCCGGCCACCCCGGCGGCAGCCGCGGCGCAGAACGCCCAGATCAAGGTGGGCGCGCGGGCACGGCGCGAGCGGCTCGACACCGTGACGGTGAGCGGGTGGCAGGCATCCGCCGCGGCGCGGGCCGTTCGGGCGCTGGAAGAAGCGCGGGAACGGCGGCGCCAGGACTACGCCACGCTGGTCAAGGAACGGCTCGAGGAGCTGGAGAGCGCGCGGGCGCAGGCGCGCGGCGCGTACGAGGTCATGGCCGCGGGGCGCAGCCGCGCGCGCGTGAAGGAGCAGTATTTCTACCGGCTCACGGAATGGCACGCCGGCCTTACGCGCAGGTACCGGGTGCAGATCAATACGGTCCGCTCGGAGCACGACGCCGCCGACCGCGCGCTTACCCTATGGAGCCAGCAGATGCGGGCCCGCCTGCTAAACCCGCCCACCACCGACGCGGAGTCGCTGGTGCCGGCCGGGTTCGAGCAGGAGGACCCGTTCGGCAGCCTGATCGACGAGGCGTTCATGCGCGCGTCTGCCGATCCCGTGCCCGTGGAGCGGCAGTCGCTGAACTTTCCCGCCCGCCCCGAGGCAGGGTACGGGATGGGTCCGTTCGCGTTCGTAAGCGGCTGGCTGCTGAACACGGAGTCGCTTCCGCTGGCCCTGATCACGGGAATGCTGGGATTCGGGCTGCTGGGCGCGGCCGCGTCCACCTTTGTCCGCGACCAGCTGGTTTCGGGGGGCATGCAGGGACGCGGGCCCGACCAGCCGCTGGTGAAGGACCTGACGGGGGTGGTGATCCGCGGCGGCTCCGCGGCCATCGTGGTGTTCCTTGGGGTGATGGGCGGGCTGGCCGTCTTCTCGGTGAACGACAACCCGCGGCCCAACGCCTACGTGCTGCTGTTCACCTGCCTGGCGGGCGCCGTGTTCAGCGATACGGTGTGGAAGTGGGCCGAAGCGAAGCTCAAGTCACAGCTCCCCGACGAAGACGACGCCGACGGAGAGGACGCGTCGGGCACCACGACGGACCCCGGTGGCGAGCCGTCCCCCCCGGCCACGCCCGACGGCGAAGACGGGATGGATGCGGACGGCGAGGACGGGGACGACGCGGCTTCCGGCGGCAGCCGCCCGGCCGAGACCCACGTCGTTCCCCCCGCGGACCCTCCCGCCCCGGACGCGGCGCACGGGAAAGACGGAGACGAAGGGGAAGACGCAGGCCGCACGGGGGCGGAGGGCCCCGACGGAGCTGTGGGATAGCCTGCTAAACCGTCCAAAACGTTGACTTCCTGAGGGAGGCGCCGCGCCGCAACCTGCTTCCATGATACAGCTTGGCGCCGACCGAAGGATCTCGCCGGCATAACCGAGGGGCCAGCCTCGACGCTCGGCGGCTGGCCCCTCGGTGGCGGAGAGGAGATCCTGCGGTCGCGCGCAAGCGATTGTAGAGGTTAAAGTTACGTGTGGCGCTCCCTCAGGAAGTCAACACTTCGGCAGAGGTTTAGCAACACCGAGATCCTTCGGTCGGCGCCAGGTCACATCGCATCGGCAGGTTACAGAGCGACGCCTCCCTCGGGATGACGTCCTCGGGTGATGTTCAGCAACACCCTTTCAGCCTCAGGAAATCGACGCTCTGGTTGATTCTCGAACACACGCCTGGAAAGTACACGGGGGTGGGATATCCATCCTCCTTGATTGCCTCCCTCCATTCCCGGCCCTACCTTGGGCGCCTGCGGACTGCCGTCGCGACCTCGCGTTTCATCCTCCCGATCGACCGATCTCTCATGAAGACATGGCACCGGGCGGCATTCGCCGC
This sequence comes from Longimicrobium sp., assembly GCA_035759295.1. Lineage (GTDB taxonomy): Bacteria > Gemmatimonadota > Gemmatimonadetes > Longimicrobiales > Longimicrobiaceae > Longimicrobium. The sequence continues at coordinate 3,288 of DASTVC010000570.1, forward strand.
CGTGGCGGGGACGCTCGTCCTGGCTTCGCGGGCGGCCGCGCAGCCCGGCGTACCCGCGGACGAGCATACTTACGAGCTGGTCGACGTGGAGGTGAAGCCGACCGTCACCAACACCGTGGAGATCCAGCGGCTGCTGGAGCGCAACTACCCGCCGGAGCTGAATTCCGCCGGGGTCCGGGGCACCGTGGACCTGCGCTTCCGGGTGCTGGAGAACGGGCGGGTGGATTCGGCGACGGTGCAGGTCATGTCGTCTTCGCACCAGGCGTTCAACGCGCCGGCAATTCGGGCCGTGCGCCGGCTGTCGCTGACGCCCGCGATGGTGCGCGGCCGGCCGGTGAAGGTGTGGGTGCAGCTGCCGATCACCTTCGCCGGGGAATCGCCGCCGGCATCCGCGGCTCCGCCGCCCGGAAGCACGCAGGAGGTGCGGGTGGGGCATTTCACGGCGGTGGTAGAGGCGGACCGGGCCGGCCGCGACCGCAGCTTCGTCATCATGTGGCCGCACGACATCCCCGAGCAAACGCCGGCGGGGATCACCCTGTGGGCGTGTGGCGGCGACAGCGCGGCGCTGAGCGGCGCGGTGTCGCTGACCACGTTCGGGGTCAACGGCGCCAGCCGGCGCGCCGTCCTGCGCTTCGACCAGGAAGCGCCGGACACGCTCCTGCTGTACGGAGAGCATGCCTTCACCCTCTGGTTCCTGGGTGACGACGACGTCGCGCCGGTGCTGCGGCGGGCCGTGCGCGCGGACAGCCTCACGATCCAGGTGCTGGATACGGTCGCGTCGTTCGGCGGGGTGTTCACGTACAAATACGCGCTGGCCGGGCTGGATTCGGTGCTGCAGCGGGTGGGCTGCCCCATCGCCGCGCCCACGCCGGGACGGCTGGCCGGCCGGGAGATCCTGCGCAGCCGGGCGCCGGGCGGCTATCCCGGGCCCCTGGGCGAGGGGCCCCGGCTGCAGGACACGAGCGCGATGCAGGCGTACGCGCGGCGCAACTATCCGCCCGCGCTGCGGGCCGCCGGGGTGCAGGGAGAGGTGGTGTTCCGCGTGGGCGTGCTGGCGAACGGCCGCGTGGACCCCGCCCGCGTGCGGATCGTCCGCTCGACGAACGAGGGGTTCGACGCCGTCGCCATCGCCGCGCTGCGGCAGGTCCGCTTTGCCCGGTCGCCGAACGGCTACGAGCAGGGCGCGGCAGAACTTGCCGTCCGCTTCACGATTCCACCGCCGTGATCCCCTTCGCGGCCGGCTGTCCCGCTGGTGGACGCCGCCGGCCTGCGCGTCGAGCACCGCGAGCCCGCCCGCACCGGCGGCTTCTTCTCCATCGCGCTGCCGCGGAAGCCGGGGTGAAACAGACGGGAACGGCGTCGCGCTGCGCGCGGGCCCCTCACCCCCGGCCCCTTCATTCGCCTTGCCGCGGGTGAACGACATCCCGCGAGCAGACGGCACAGTATCTGGCCTGCTCCAGGCCGCCCCCACCCGCCGCACCGAGCATCGTGACCGATCCCCAACCGCCCGCGTCTCCGGACACCCCCGAACCGCCGCTGCCCCAGGGACCGCGGGGGGCGCCGCCGGAGCCGATCCAGCGGCGGCGCTGGTGGCACCGCATGGAGTCGCGCGGCACGCCGGAACGCCCGTGCCTCAACTGCGGCGACACCACGTACGGCAACTTCTGCCCCACCTGCGGGCAGCGGAAGGTGGACGTGCGCATCTCGCTGCGGGGCATGTTCCGCGAGGTGATGGACGACCAGCTTTCGCTCAACTCCGCCCTGCCCCGCACGCTGGGCGCCCTGTTCTTTCACCCCGGGCGCCTGACGCGCGAGTACGTGCAGGGGCGCATCATGCGCTACATCCCGCCGTTCCGGCTGTACCTGGTCAGCTCGCTGGTCTTCTTCATCATCCTCCCCCTGATCGCGGATCCGGGCGAGATCAAGGTCGACGGGGGGAGCGTGGGGGCCGCCGATTCCGCCAAGGCCGCCCGCATTGCCGACTCCGTGCTGCTGGTGCACGCCCGCCGCACCGGCGAGGACACCCTGCCGCTGGCGCGCGCGGTGGCGAAATCGCGCGCGGCTCCCAACCAGAACACCCTGCAGTTCGGCCCCGACCCCGAGAAGGTGGCCCCCGTCCTCAAGCCGCTGGCGCGGCGGATGAAGCGCACGGAAGCGCGGCTGGACGCCATGCCCCAGAACGAGGCGCTGCGCACGCTGTTCGGGGCCTTCGAGGAGAACGCGCCGGTCGGGGTGTTCGTGATGATGCCGCTGTTCGCGATGATCCTGAAGATTCTGTACGTGCGCCGAAAGCGGTTCTACGTGGAGCACTTCGTGTTCGCGCTGCACGTGCACGCGTTCGCCTTCCTTACCGGCGCGGTGGTGTTGCTCTCGCGCATCGAGGCGCTGGACGCGGCGATCATGATCTGGTTCATGGTCTACCTGTTCCTGGCGCTCAAACGCGTCTACGGGCAGGGGATCTTCCGCACCTTCTTCAAGTACGTGACGCTGGGCGTGTGCTACACCTTCCTGCTCGTCTTCGGCGTCACCGCCACCGTGCTGATGACGGCGCTGTCGCTGTAGGCCCTCACCCCCGACGGGCCTTTTGCTCGTTCCTCGCAACGGCCGTCGACCCCTCCCCCAAACTGCGGGGGAGGGGTTGTGGTCGTCTCCGGCTCCACCGCGGGATGGCGGGTTCGTACCGCCGTCAGGCGTCGCGAGGCACCCGACGCGCCGCGCTGCAGCCGGACGCTCGCGTCACCCCTCTCCCGCGCGGTTTGCGGGAGAGGGGCCGGGGGTGAGGGGTCCGCGCGCAGCGCGACGCCGTAAAAGCCTGCCGATGCGCGAAGCCCGCCACCCCCCCGTCACCCGAGGGTCAGCACATCGGCGCGTACGGATAGCCGCACGTGTCGGCGCAGCTTCCCTGGGCGCAGGTGTTGTAGCCGATCGAACAGTAATACGTGTTGCAGCCCACCGCGGTGCACCGGAGGGTGGCGTGCCCGTGCACGGTGCCGCGCTTGCCACCCGTCTCCGCCTCGGCCACGAACGACTCCACCGCCAGCGCCTCGACGTCCAGCACGATCTTCTTCATCGGACTGCTCCTGTTGTGGATGGATGTTCCGGAAAGGATTCGGATCGTCTGAAAGTAACGCCGTTCCAGAAACATCTGCAATCGCGGACGGGTGGGCCATTCTTCTCCATCCGCACGGGACGGACAGGAGTAACATCGATCCCCGTGGCCCGCCGCGTGCCGGGCAGCCCCGCGCATCGTATCTTCCGAAAATCCCGGCGCCCGGGCGCGGCATCATCCGCCTCGCCTGCACGCGCCGCACGCAACCGGCAGCCACGGCACATGCTCGTCATCCAGTCCGACGCACGGGGAGCCCGCCTGGAGCGCGCCCTTCGCGAGCGCATTCGCGGGGAGGTTCGCTTCGACGCCAAGTCGCGCCTGCTCTACAGCACCGACGCGTCGCTGTACCAGATCCTCCCCGTGGGCGTCGTCATCCCCCGCGACGCGGAGGACGTGGCGAAGGCGGTGCGGCTGGCGGCGGAGCACAACGTCCCCGTGCTTCCGCGCGGCGGCGGGACGGCGCTCGCGGGGCAGACCGTCGGGCCCGCGCTGGTGCTGGACTTCGGCCAGTTCATGAACCAGGTGCTGTCGATCGATGCGGACCGGCGCACGGCGCGCATTCAGCCCGGGCTGCGGCTGGATCGATTGAACCGGATCGCGGGGAAGCACGGGCTGACGTTCGGGCCGGACCCGGCGACCATCCGCCAGTGCTGCCTGGGCGGGATGATCGGCAACAACTCGTGCGGCGCGCGCTCCCTCGTCTACGGCAAGACGGGCGACCACGTGCACACGCTGGACTGCATCCTGGGCGACGGCGCCAGCGCGCACTTCGGGGCGGTGGATCGGAACGGGATTCCGACGATGGCGGGAGTGGAGGGCGAGCTGGCGCGGCGGGTGATGGCGCTGCTGGAGCCGGAGCGCGCGCGCATCATCGACCGATATCCGAAAGTCCCGCGGCGGGTGAGCGGCTACAACTTCGACGCCATGCTCGAAGCGCCGCAGCTGAACCTGGCGCACCTGATCGTGGGATCGGAAGGGACGCTGGCGACGGTGGTGGAGGCGACGGTGGGCCTGGTCCCCGTGCCGCCGCACCGGGCGCTGGTGCTGCTGAGCTTCCGCGAGCGGTTCACGTCGATGGATGCCACGCCCTTCATCCTCCCCGAGCCGGGCCTTTCCGCGCTGGAGATCGTGGATTCCCGGGTGATGCAGGGCGCGCGCGAGCTGCTGGACTTTCGCGCCACCGCCGCGCTCGTCGCGCCGGACGCCATGGGCGTTCTGTTCTGCGAGTTCAGCGGAGGGACGGCGGACGAGGTGACGGAGCGCGCGCACGACTTCGCCCGCCGCGCGCCGTCGCTGCCGGGGAACCCCGTCGCCGGCGTCTTTCTCAGCGCCGCGGAGCAGAACGCGGCGTGGGCACTGCGGCAGGCGGCGACGGGGCTGCTGTATCGAACGACGGCGCACCGCGACATCAAGCCGCAGGAGTTCGTGGAAGACACCGGCATCGCGCCGGAAAAGCTGGGCGACTACACGCGGCGCTTCGAGGAGATCGTCCACCGCAACGGCACCTCGCTGGGCTTCTTTGGCCACGCGGGCCAGGGATGCCTGCACATCCGCGTGGACCTGAACCTCAAGCGCGGCGAGGACGTCCACCGCATGCAGCGCATCGCCGGCGAGGTGGCGGAGCTGGTGGTGGAGTTCGGCGGATCGCTCAGCGGGGAGCACGGCGACGGGCTGAGCCGATCGGAGTTCCTGCCGATCATGTTCGGCCCGGAGATCATGGACCTGCACCGCCGGGTGAAGCACGCGTTCGATCCGGAAGACAGGATGAACCCGGGGAAGATCGTGCCGCCCGTGCAGCGGATGAGCGAGAACCTGCGCTTTGGCGACGACTATCGCGCCCATCCCCCCCAGACGTGGTTCGACTACTCGCAGGACGGCGGCGACTTTGCCATCGCGGTGGAGAAGTGCAACGGGATGGGCGTCTGCCGCAAGCTGGACGCGGGGACCATGTGCCCCAGCTTCATGGTGACGCTGGAGGAGCAGCACAGCACCCGCGGCCGCGCCAACTCGCTGCGCGAGGCCATGAAGGGCAACCTGCCGGGGATGCGCAGCCACGAGGTGCTGGAGGCGCTGGACCTGTGTCTGGCGTGCAAGGCGTGCAAGACGGAGTGCCCCGTGGGCGTGGACATGGCGCGCTACAAGGCCGAGTTCCTGGCCCAGCACCAGCGCGAGCACGGCACGGACCGCAAGGCGCAGTTCTTCGGGCGCATCCACGACGTGGCCAGGGCGGCGTCCGTGGCGCCCGGCTTTGCCAACTTCGGCAACCGGATGCTCTCCGGCGCCATTAAGGCGGCAGGCGGCATCGACCCGCGGCGCGAGATGCCGTCGTTCGCGCCGGAGCCCTTCCGCCGCTGGTTCCGCAAACGCCGCGTGGTCCCCGGTTTTCAGAAGCCGACGGTGATCCTGTTCGACGACACCTTCAACGGCTTCTTTGGCCCCGGCCCGCTGCAGGCCGCCGTCACCGTGCTGGAGCGCGCCGGCTTTACCGTAAAGCTGCCGCGCAAGCAGGTGTGCTGCGGCCGCGCGGCGGTATCCAAGGGCCTGCTGGACCACGCGCGCGACCTGCAGACGACGCTGCTGGACACGCTGGCGCCCGAGGTGGACGCGGGCGCGTGGATCGTGGGCATCGAGCCCAGCTGCATCCTCACCCTGCGCGACGAGCTGCCGGACCTGGTGCGCGACGGGCGCACGAAGGCGCTGGCCGCCGCGTCGGTGACGCTGGAGGAGTTCCTGGCCAGCCTGCCGGACTACCGCCCCGGCCGCCTGGAGCGCCGCGCCATTGTGCACGGCCACTGCCACCAGAAGGCGCTGGTCGGCATGGAGCCCACGCGCCAGGTGCTGAGCAAGGTGGAGGGGCTGGCGTTCAGCATCCTGGACAGCGGATGCTGCGGGATGGCGGGCAGCTTCGGCTACGAGCAGGGCCACTACGAGGTGAGCCAGGCCTGCGGCGAGCGCGTTCTCTTCCCGGCGGTCCGCGGGACAGCGATGGAAGACCTGGTCGTCGCCCCCGGCTTCAGCTGCCGCCACCAGATCGCCGACTTCTGCGACAACCGCCGAAGCCTGCACCCGGCGGAGCTGCTGGCGATGGCGGGATGACAGTGCACACGAGTGCTTGGCTCACGAATCCGACTGGTTTAGCTTTGCTCTGGATCTTCGACTGGAGATGAGAGATGAATGTGATGGATCGGATTACCGTTAATCCACGCCAGTGCGGAGGGCGGCCGTGCATCCGCGGGATGCGCATCCGCGTAACGGACGTGCTGGATCTGCTGGCGGCTGGACTGACGCGAGAACAGGTGCTGGAGGAGTTGCCCGATCTGGAGTCTGAGGATGTGGACGCCTGCCTGCGGTTCGCCTCCGTTCGCATCGACCATCCGGTGGTCGTCGCGTGATCCTCTGGCTGGATGCGCAGCTTTCCCCAGCCATCGCCGTATGGCTGAGGATGCGCTTTGACCTTGACGCGCACGCCGTTCGTGACCTTGGCCTTCGGGACGCCGAAGACCCCGACATCTTTGCTGCCGCACGGGCCGCTGGCGTCGTGGTGATGACTAAGGACAGCGACTTCGTGGAACTGCTGCAGCGCCACGGCCCTCCCCCACAGATCATCTGGCTGCGCTCGGGCAACACGTCCAACGCGCGGCTCAAGGTGCTTCTCACCCAAGCCTTGCCGGCCGTCCTTCCAATGCTCGAAGCAGGTGAGCCATTGGTGGAAATTGGCGATGCGTGGTAGATGCAGGGCGTAGCGGCAGGCGCGTGGATCGAGGGCATCGAGCCCAGCTGCATCCTCACCCTGCGCGACGAGCTGCCCGACCTGGTGCGCGACGGGCGGACGAAGGCGCTGGCCGCCGCGTCGGTGACGCTGGAGGAGTTCCTGGCCAGCCTGCCGGACTACCGCCCCGGCCGCCTGGAGCGCCGCGCCATCGTGCACGGCCACTGCCACCAGAAGGCGCT
>DASTVC010000571.1:0-6398 GCA_035759295.1 Longimicrobium sp.
TGAGTGCGTGAAGGAGGTACGAAGGTACGAGGGTACGAAGGTACGGCGTACCTTTGCGCGTCTGACCATCGGCGCGTTTCCGCGGGGGCCCTCACCCCCGCCGGGCCTTTCGCTCGTTCCTCGCGACGGCCGGCGACCCCTCCCCCAAACTGCGGGGGAGGGGTTTTGGGCGCAGGAGGAGTCTTTCGGAGCGGGATCGAATTCTCCCCTCTCCGTGAGGAACGAACGGGGAGGGGCCGGGGGAGGGGCACCGCGGCAGACGCCAGTTCGGTGCAGGTCGACGAGCAATGCTCAGTAGTGAGCAAATGCTGATTCGCCGTTACGAAGCACATGGAATCGGGCTTCTGATGATCCACATCCTCCGCACCTCCGTTCTGCTGCTTGGCCTCGCGGCGTGCGGGCGCGCGTCGGCCGAGCCGGGCGGCACGGCGTCCATTCCGCGCGGCGAGCTGCGGGGGATGGCGGGGCGCATCGTGTTCGTGTCGGAGCGCGACAGCCAGCCGGAGATCTACTCCGTGCGGCCGGATGGGCGCGGACTGCGGCGGCTGACCAACGCGATCTCCGCCGACTATCCCGCCGCGCCCTCGCCCGACGGACGCACGCTGCTGGCGGTCTCGGTGCAGGGTGAGGGGCAGCAGATGAGCGAGCGGATGGCGCTGCTGGCGGCGGATGGCTCCGCGCGGCCGATCGGGCCGGTGAGCGCGCGGGTCCGCTCGCCGTCGTGGGCGCCGGACGGACGGTGGATCGCGTTCGAGAGCGACACCGCCAGCTTCCGCGACATCTACCGGATGGCGAGCGACGGCAGCGGGCTGCGGCGGCTGACGGACAATCCGGAGGGCAACTACGAACCCGCCGTGTCGCCGGACGGCGCGTCCATCGCCTTTGTCAGCAGCCGCGACGGGGACGCGGAGGTGTACGTGATGCGCGCGGACGGCGGCGAGCAGCGCCGCCTGACCGCGTTCCACCGCGACGACTGGGGGCCGCGCTGGTCGCCGGACGGGCGGCGGATCGCGTTCCTGAGCAACCGGGAGCGCTCGGACCGCGTGTTCGTCGTCGGCGCGGATGGCGTCGGGCTCCGCAAGCTGGATCCCGCCGCGGAGCCGGATTCCATGCTGATCGAGGCAGACCCCGCCTGGTCGCCCGATGGGACGCGGCTCGCGCTCACGGTCCGCACGCGCGAGGGAAAATCGCGCATCGCCGTGCACGACCTGCGCACGGGGCGGCGTGGGTTCGTCAGCGCGGCGGACGAGGTGGCCAGCATGCCCGCCTGGTCGCCCGATGGACGCCACCTGGTGTACGTCGCCGACCGTGGGGGCGACCCGGACCTGCGCATCGTGCGGGCGGACGGGACCGCGGGCGCCGTCATCGTCCGCTCCCCCGGCCCCGACTGGCTGCCGCGCTGGATCCCCTGAAGCGCGTTTGTAACGGAGCGTGGAGTGGAAAGACGAGGACGCCGCGGGGCAAAATCCCGCGGCGTCCTCGTCGCGATCATCAGTGATCTCGGCGTCCATCCGTGTGGGAGAATTCACCACACGCGGAGCGATCCCGATCAGCGCTTTTCCCACGTGCCGACGCGCGAAATTTGTATTGTGACGGGGGGTGCGGGATGGTAGATTCCCCGCGTGCCGAAAACCCGGTCAGGGCCGGCGCAGACGATCATCAAACCATGGAGACGGATTGAAGATGTCCATTCGCAAGCTGCCCATCCTGGGCCTCCTGGCGCTCGCGGCCGCCTGCGGCGGCGGCGACGAAGCCGACGATACGGCCGCCACCACCACCACGGACAGCGCCGCGGTGTCGGGCACGCCGACCGTGACCACCACCCCGTCGGCCGCGCCGGCCGCCCCCACCGCGGGCGCCCCGGTTACGCCGGACGCCGGCGGCCAGGTGCACGAGGTGCGCATGGTCACCACGCAGAGCGGCGCCGCGGGCCAGTTCGAGCCGGCCACGGTCACCGTCAAGAAGGGTGACGTGATCCGCTGGACCATGGCCGACGGCTCGGCCGTGCACAACGTTTCGTTCACGTCGGCGCAGGGCAACCCGGCCGGCTTTACGCCGCCCGCGGACAGCCCCATGGAAACGCAGGCCGGCCAGACCTTCGAGGTCAAGGTGGACTGGGCCCCCGGCACCTACCACTACGTGTGCGTCCCGCACTCGATGATGGGGATGCAGGGCACGGTGACGGTCCAGTAACCGTCCCCACCCTGACGTACGGAAGGGGAGCCGTCCCACGTGGGGCGGCTCCCCTTTTTAGTGCCTAGTGCCGAGTGCCGAGTGCGCAGACTGATGTCTGGTGCTAGGTACTAGGCACTTGGTACTAGGCACTTGGTACTAGGCACCTGGTACTAGGCACCTGGTACTCGGTACCTGGTACTCGGTACCTGGTACTCCTCTCTACAGCCCCAGCGCGGCGCGGATGGTGGGGGGGATGCGGTCCGCGGTCCACGGCGGCGTAAAGGTGAGCTCCACCTCGGCGCGCTCCACGCCGGGAACGGATTCCACCGCCTCGCGCGCCTTTTCCAGCAGTTCGCCCGCCACGGGGCACATGGGCGAGGTGAGCGACATCGTCACGTCCACCCGCCCGCCGTCGATCTTCAGATCATAGATCAGCCCCAGCACCACCAGGTCCAGGTTGAGCTCCGGGTCCTTGACCTTGCGCAGGGCCTTCTTTACTTCGGCTTCGGTAACCATCACACCTCCAGAGAAACGGACGCGGCAGCGTGTCACCGCGACCCGGAACATCGGGGAAGGGCACGGTGCAGTCAACCCGCGGCTTGCTTGCACGCGGGGCGCACGGCGGTATCTTGCCGGGCTCGTTTCGATCCACCCCGCAATCCACGCCGCCCCATGACGATGACCGAACCCACGCTTCCCATCGTGCGCCGCATCGCCATCAACACCGGCGGCGGCGATGCGCCGGGGCTGAACGCCGTGATCCGCGCCGCCACCCTGGCCGCGCTGCACGAGGGGTGGGAGGTGCTGGGGATTCGCCGCGGCTACATGGGGCTGCTGGAGCCCGAGGTGGACGGCGAGCCGGGGGTGATGCAGCTGACCGCCAACGCCGTGCGCGGCATTACCCACCTGGGCGGGACGATTCTCGGGACCACCACGCGCGGCAACCCCTTCGGCCTGGAGGTGCGGCAGCCGGACGGTACCTGGGGCACGGTGGACCGCAGCGACGAGATCGTGGAGTGCTTTCGCAAGCGCGAGATCGACGCGCTGATCGCCATCGGCGGCGACGGGTCGCTGAGCATTGCCCATGCGCTGCACAACAAGGGGCTGCCGGTGATCGGCGTGCCCAAGACCATCGACAACGACCTGAGCGCCACCGACGTCACCTTCGGCTTTCAGACGGCGGTGGAGGTGGCCACGGACGCCATCGGCCGCCTGCACAGCACGGCCGAGGCGCACCAGCGGGTGATGGTGGTGCAGCTGATGGGGCGCCACACGGGGTGGATCGCCCTGGAGAGCGGCCTGTCCGGCGGCGCGGACGTCATCCTGATCCCCGAGATCCCCTATCACATCGACCGCATCGCCGAAAAGGTGCGAGAGCGCGACGTGCAGGGGCGCCGCTTCAGCATCGTGGTGGTGGCCGAGGGCGCGCAGCCGGCGGACGGGGTGGCCAGCTACGCGGACGCCACCGGCCGCTATGGCGGGATCGCTGACCGGGTGGCGGAGCAGATCACCGAAGCGACGGGAAAGGAGACGCGCACCCTGGTCCTGGGCCACATCCAGCGTGGCGGCGAGCCGATTGCCTACGACCGCAGCCTGGCCCTGCGCTTCGGCGCCGCGGCGGTGCGCTGCATCCGCGAGGGGAGCCTGGGGACGATGGTGGCGCTGCAGGGAAACCGCATTCGCGCGGTGCCGCTGGGCGACGCGGTGCACGACATCAAGCGCGTTCCCGCCGACTCGGAGCTGGTGATGACGGCCCGCCAGCTGGGGATCTCGTTCGGCGACTGACGCCGGCGCATTCTGCACGACTCCATGCGTTTGGCCCCGGTGTGCAAACATTTGACGCAACGCGTGGCCGGCGGAAGCAAACGGGGTGAACTTGGCGCAAACCGGGCGGTGGACGGTGGATCGGCAGAAACCGACGGAGAGAAGTGACCGTTTTCGTGTGGTTCGGCCTCTTTCTCGCTTGTAGGGGTGTCTGCCAGGAAACGTGCTCCGTATATTGCATCCGTTTCGCGTAGCAGTCTGATCCGCGCGGCTTGCCTGCCGCGCGACTTTCCGCCCCTGTCCGATGCCCTCATCCATGGAAGCGCCCGCGCGCCCCAGACCGCACCGGGAAGGCCATGCGCCCGACCCGGCGGCGGTGGCGCTGGCGTTTGCGTCCGTGCCCCTGCTGGGCTCACCCGAGCAGGCCGCGCAGGGGTGCGTGGACGCCGTGCGCGCGCTTACGGGCGACGCGGTGCGGCTGGAAGTGCCCACGCGCCCCGTGCCGCTGGGCGTGGGCGACGCGCGCGAGGGACTGGAGTGCGTGGCCCGCTTCACCGCGCCCGGCGGGGAGGGTGAGCTGCTGTGCGGAAGCGTGCTGGGCGGCTGGCCGGCGGCGTCGCGCGCGGCGGTGGTGGAGCAGGTGGAGCGCGTGTGGAGCCTGCACGAGCAACGGGCCGCGCAGTCGCTGCAGCTGGACCAGCTGCGCTTTCACCTGGGCGCGCTGCAGCAGGTGGCGCGCACGCTGGCCGTGGTGCGCGGGGCGGAAGAGACGGAGCGGCTGGTGCTGGACTCGGTGGGCGAGGTGTTCTTTGCCTGGTGGGCGGCGCTGTACCACACCGACGGCGAGCAGTACACCTGCCGCGCGGTGCGCTCGCTGCGCGGCGAGTCGGTGGCCTACGCCATCCCCGCGCGGGTGGTGCGGGCCATCGCGGCGCCCGGCCAGCCCCCGGTGATCCCGCCCGAAGACGCGGAGATCCGCGACCACGTGCCGGCCGAGGTGGCGGTGGTGGCGCCGCTGGACTTTGGCGAGGGCGACGCGGGGCTGCTCATCCTGGGCCGGCGGATGACGGACGCGCCGTACGAGGCGCACGACCTGGCGCTGCTTCGCGCGCTGGCGGACAGCTCCGCCATCGCGCTGCGCAACGCGGAGCTGCTGGACCGGCTGCGTGCGCAGGCGACCATCGATCCGCTCACCGGGTGCCACAACCGCCGCGGCTTCGACGAGATCCTGCAGATGGAGGTCTCGCGGGCCAAGCGGTACAGCCGGCCGCTTTCGCTGGTGCTGCTGGACATCGACCACTTCAAGCGCGTGAACGACGACTTTGGCCACGAGGTGGGCGACCACGCGCTGCAGCGCATTGGCCGGGCGGTGCGCCATACCTTCCGGACCACGGACAGCGCCTGCCGCCACGGCGGCGAGGAGTTCGCGCTGATCTTTCCGGAGACGTCCAAGGACGAGGGGCTCAAGCTGGCCGAGCGGCTGCGGATTCTGGTGGCCTCCATGCCCCCCAACGCCGAAGTGCCGCGCACGCTGACGGCCAGCTTTGGCGTCGCCTGCTTTCCCGACGACGCCGAGAGCATTCCCGACCTTATCCGTGCCGCCGACCGCGCGCTGTACCAGGCGAAGACCAAGGGACGGAACCGCGTGGAGGCGGCGTAGGAAGACGGTACGAAGGTAAGGGGTACGAGGGTACGAAAGTACGGGCTCGCCCGACCCGCGGGGGCCCTCACCCCCGACCGGCCTTACGCTCGTTCCTCGCGACGGCGGTCGACCCCTCCCCCAAACTGCGGGGGAGGGGTTTTTTACGGCAGATTGCTGAGGAAACGCCACCCCTCCCCCGCAGTTGGGGGAGGGGTCGCCGCGAGCCGCGAGGAACGAGCGGCGAAGAGGGCGGGGGAGAGGGCCTCCCCGGCATAGCCGTGGAGCCTGCCTCCCCCTCGCACCCGTTCACCGCATCACCCGTTCACCCCGTCACCCGTTCACCTCGTCACCCCCTCTGCCCACACGCTGGCACGCCCCTTCCAACTGTAACGGCCGTACCCACAATGGAGGCGGCACATGATGGGGGAGAACGGGGAAGCTGGGCAGGCGCTGGAGGTGGCCGTGGAGCGGCGAGCGCAGGTCGCGGAGCCGGTGCCCGCTACCACGCAGGAGACAAGCGCCCTGCGCGCGGCGGAGCTGGCGCGGCTGCTGGAGTCGCGGCGCGGCGAGCGGCATATCGTGGCGCTGCAGGACTTTCCCGACCCCGACGCCATCTCGTGCGGCATGGCGTACCGCGAGATCGCCCGGTGCTTCGACATCGACGCCGAGCTGGTCTACGACGGGCAGATCAGCCACGCCGAGAACCGCGCGCTGGTGAACCTGCTGGAGATTCCCGTCCGCGAGTACGAGCCCGCGATGGACCTGGGCACGTACTCGGCGGCGGTGTTCGTCGACAACCAGGGCGCCACCACGCACC